>MVQK01000250.1 GCA_002067515.1 Pelotomaculum sp. PtaB.Bin013
GTAATGGGTAAAATGGGTGAGCTTGGTCCGATAGATCCAAGTGTTGTAAATGCTTTTAACCCTCAAGATCCCAACAATCCCGCTGCTAGAATTCCGGTAAATATTGAGGACGTTTATTCTTATTTAGCCTTAGCTGGGGAAAAGGCTGGTGTTTGCAGCAATGATCAGCAGGTAAAGGCATTTACTCTTCTTGTGGAGCGGATCCACCCGCTAGCCCTTGGGAATGTTCACCGGAATTATTTGTTGATCAGATCTTTGGCAAAAAAACTGCTGGCAATGCATCAGCAGCCGTTAAGGGAAGGTAGAAGTGAGCATATAGTAGACAACCTTACAGAAAAACTATATGCTCATAATCATATGATCTCCAGACGGGAAGCATCTGAAGAAATTACCCTTAATGTTACTATACCTGACAGTAATCTGGAGTCCGTATTATGGATGCTGTTCCAGGACTATGCTGAAGAATTGGCTCTATCGGAACCTTTTAACCCTGCTGAAAATCTTAGCGGTAATAGAATGGATTTTGAAGTTACCAGTGGTATTGTAGAGTCAATGTATGGTTCGGATGGTTTCGTTTTCTCAGGGGTTGTTGAGCGGCGTGATTTTCCTGAGCCCGGCAAGGTGAATGTGAATATATTGAAGCAGGGCTGGAAAACCATGTCATAGTATGAACTAAATTAGGAGGGAAGTATTGTGAAAGATGAACTTACAAAAATAACGAATGAAAAAATTAATTTTAACTATAAAACGAATGAAACAAAATATTATTTATTAACAAGGGGCTCGGGGTATCCGTTGGCTGAATTTACTTATTCGGATCTTTCGGAGAGTACCGCGACAAGACTTGTGATTCCAGAAAATATGCCCAAAACGGTGGACATGGTTCCTGAAAACGATACTATTGTATAATATAAAGAAAAAGACAAGGTCATGACCTTGTCTTTTTTCATATCAGGATCTTTTAGAAAGCTTCGGGAATTTAACCTCTAGTATTCCATCTTTAAAATCTGCTTTTATTCCTTCTATATTAACATTTTTGGGGGGTAATAAAATTCTTTCATATCGACCTTTTGGTCTTTCCTGGTATATATACTGGATATTTGGTTGTTGAGAAGGAACCACGGGGGCTGTAATGACAACTTCAAATTCGGACACCTCAAGATTAAGCTTACTGCTATCTGCACCCGCGAGGTCATAAATATAAATAATGGATGAATCATTTTCAATAATGTCGACTTTGGGTATTATTGTTCCAGTGACATATTGCAACCAGGGGTTGGGCATCGCTGATGTAGAGAAAGGCCACCCGCTCATCAAAGGGTAACTATTTTGTTCTTCTTGAATTGACGGGTCCTTGTTCATTCTATCACACCCTTCTTATCGATAGTATTATGACTGTATTAAAAAATAAATATACCAAAGCGGAACCTACCGTTAGGTTGAAAGAAGCCCAAGCGTGTACAGAGTTCACTTTACATTCAAGCATTATTTTGTTACTTTAATTATTATTGACATATTTAATTATATATAAGACAATAAACTTTAAAAAGTTAGCGGCCATTTTAAAAGGAGGTGTGGTTTTGATTAGGGTAGCTATTGCTGGTGCTTATGGCAGGATGGGCCGGGAGGTCACAAAAACGGTCTGGAATGCTGATGATATGGAACTTATCGGCGCAACCGACAGTAAAGGAGAAGGAGTAGATGTCGGTTCATTGATTGAAGCCGGGGAGATAGGAGTTCTGATAGAAAAAGACCTGGAAGAGCTCATATTACGTACACGTCCTGATGTATTGATAGACTTTACTATCCCTCAAGCTGTGTACCGGAATATAATGACCTGTCTAAATCACGGTGTGCGTCCGGTTGTCGGGACAAGTGGATTGAGTCAAGAGAAAATTCAGGAAATTATAGATGTTTCACAATCTCTGGGTGTAGGTGGATTGATAGCGCCCAACTTTGCCATTGGGGCAATTCTAATGATGAAATTTGCCTCTGAAGCTGTGCGGCATTTCCCTCATGTGGAGATAATTGAGTTGCACCACGATCAAAAAGTTGACGCCCCATCCGGCACATCAATAAAAACAGCCGAGACGATCATTGAACAGCGCGGGGATTTCGAGCAGGGGTCGGTTAATGAATTTGAAAATATAACCGGGGTGCGCGGGGGCAAACTGACAGGTGGAATACGTATACACAGTGTCCGCCTACCGGGGCTGGTAGCCCATCAGGAGGTTATTTTTGGCGGTCTGGGGCAGACTTTAACAATCAGGCATGATTCCACTACCCGGGAATCATTCATGCCCGGAGTACTTTTAGGAATACGTAAAGTAGTACATCTTGAAAGGGTGGTTTATGGTTTAGACAAGCTGCTTTTTGATTAATCGTAACTAAATAATGACAAGCACCTTCATTTCTAATAGCTCATATAATGTGGGTAAACGCAGCCAACGATGTTAGGGGGTTCTCAACGGTTATGCGGCCAAATCTTGATGGGATTACGGTTGCTGTTATCGGAGGCGATGCCAGGTACCTGGATATGATCGAGGAGTTGCTTGCATCAGGCATCCGGGTGAATGTCATGGGCTTGCCAGTAAAAACCGGTACCAGCGGTGTTGTTCTTTCAAGTAGTTTAGTGCAGTGTATGAATGGTGTCAAAGCTGTTGTTCTACCCATTCTTGGTATTGACGATAAAGGGTTTTTGCATTGTGTGTTATCCGAACAGACCCTAACCCTAAAGGAAGAAATAATGGCGACTTTACCCGCTGATACTCTTGTTTTTACCGGACTAGCCGGTGCGCTGCTCAAGCAGATGACTACCAGTTTAGGACTTCGTCTCGTCGAACTGATGAATTTAGACGAAGTGGCGATATTAAATTCCATTCCTTCGTCGGAAGGCGTTGTACAGATGGCGATGGAAATGTTGCCGATTACTATTCACGGTAGTTCAGCTTTCGTTATCGGATTCGGCCGGACCGGCCGGACACTAGCCCGTTTATTAAGTGCGATGGGAGCACAAACAGGAGTCGTTGCCAGAAAGAATGCGGACTTGGCTCGGATCGTTGAGATGAATCTTAGACCTGTTCCTTTTGCGGAAATGAAAAGCTGTTTGGGCGAAGCCGATATGATTTTTAACACGGTACCCGCGCCGGTTTTGACGGAAGATATATTAACAGGCATAACATCCGGTACGGTGATTATTGACTTGGCCACAGCGCCGGGTGGAACTGACTTTCACGCGGCAGAGCGTTTAGGAATAAAAGCTGTTCTTGCGCCTAGTCTGCCGGGCAGGGTTGCGCCAAAAACAGCCGGAAGGATTTTGGCTGAGGCGATTACAAGATATCTTGCAGAGGAAGCCGCAGGCAATTAACTGGTTTTTAGATAACGGAGGTGCTTGAGATGCGTTTGCATGGAGTCAAGATTGGCTTTGCCTTGACTGGCTCTCATTGTTGTCTTGACGACGTAATACCGCAAGTGCGCAATTTAGTTAATGAAGGTGCTGAAGTATATCCGGTAATGAGCGACGCGGTCTTTGCCACCGACACTAGATTTGGTACCAGCCAAAAATGGAAGAACATGATCAGTGATATTACCGGCCGGGATATAATTTCAACTATTGTGGGCGCCGAACCCATCGGTCCGCAGAAACTTCATGATATAATAGTAGTAGCGCCATGTACGGGGAACACACTGGCAAAACTAGCCAACGGTATTACCGACAGCCCTGTGCTGATGGCCGTAAAAGCCCAATTAAGAAACCAGCGCCCGGTTGTGCTGGCTGTTTCAACCAACGATGGTTTGAGCATGAACGCAAAAAACATTGGTTTATTGCTTAACATGAAAAATATTTTTCTGGTGCCTTTCGGACAAGA
>MVQK01000251.1 GCA_002067515.1 Pelotomaculum sp. PtaB.Bin013
GCCAGAAAAAACGGAGCAAGTAAAATAGCGCTGGCCCACCAGGCCGATGACCAGGCTGAAACTATTTTGCTTAATTTTTTGCGGGGCGCGGGCACAGCGGGGCTGAAGGGCATCATGCCGGTGCGGGATAATTATTATATCAGGCCGCTATTGACGGTGAGGCGATCTGAGATTGAGCGCTACTGCGTGGAAATGAACCTGTCTTTTAGAAATGATTCTTCAAACTTGAAACCTGTATATTTGCGGAACAGGGTCAGAATGGAACTAATTCCTTTATTAAAAAATGAATATAACCCGGGTCTGACAGCCTCGTTGCTCAGACTGGGCGAGATTTGCCGCGAGGAGGACGGTTATCTGGAGGAGCAGGCGGTGAAAGCATACCGTTCAGCCGGGCAAAATGACGGCAACGGGGTTATTAAATTATCACTGGCACGCTTATATGAGATGCCCAAGGCAGTTCTGCGCAGAGTGGTCAGGTTGGCTTGGCGTGACTTGACCGGTTCGGAGAGGGATTTGTCTTTTACGCACACAAAAGCCGTGTTGGATTTATTGGACAATGAAATTACCGGCTTAAGAGCATCCCTACCGGCAGGAATCGTGGCAATCAGATCCTACACGACTCTTGATTTATATGTGGAGCGAAAAAAACAGGAGCTCAGCCCTTACATTTACCCGCTAAGAGTGCCCGGTTTAACCTGGATTCCTGAGCTGGGTCTTGCTGTGCGCGCTTCGTTGACAACCATCGAGGATGCTCCGGAACCTAGTTTTTTGCCGGTAACTGAAGCCTTGTTGGATTTTGATAAACTGCCGCCGCAAATATTTGTGCGGCGGCGTTTGGAAGGGGATTTTTTTTGTCCGTACGGACGGAAGTCAACAGAAAAGTTAAAAGATTTTTTGATCAAACAGAAGGTGCCCCGGGCCGAAAGAGATTATCTTCCACTGATATGCACACCGGAAGAAATAATCTGGATTGGAGGTATACGTGTGGGGGAAAAGTGGAAAATTGAAAGTGACACTGCAAAAATACTTCATTTAGAACTGGTGCGGGGCGCCCCTGGGTATCAGGAGTCATAAAATAAATCTTTAATATTTTGTGCTGCATGGTATAATTATAATTATGGGTTTTTGTGCCCTGACTTTTAGAGAGGAAGTGGCATATTTGAATAAGGTTGTAAAAAACCTTAGTATATATTTGTTAATTGTTCTTGTTATTATCGCTTTGATCAGATATACGGCGCCCAGTAAAAATGCTGCTGAGCAATTGAGTTACAGCAAGTTTTATGAGGATTTAGAAAGCGGTCAGATCAGCAATATCGTAATTCAACCGGAGAATTATACCAACATAATCACCGGAGAGAAAAAAGACGGAAGCAAGTTTGAAACCAAGGGACCCGCCGCGGATACTGATCTGTACACGCTTCTCAAAGAAAAGAAGGTGACTTGGAAGAACGAACTGCCGGCTCAACCCGGCTGGTGGACCGGCCTGCTGTCAACGCTGCTGCCTATACTCTTGTTCGTGGTGTTGTTCTTCTTCTTGATGCAGCAGACCCAGGGGGGCGGCAA
The DNA here is from genome assembly GCA_002067515.1 of Pelotomaculum sp. PtaB.Bin013. Taxonomy (GTDB): domain Bacteria; phylum Bacillota; class Desulfotomaculia; order Desulfotomaculales; family Pelotomaculaceae; genus Pelotomaculum_D; species Pelotomaculum_D isophthalicicum. The sequence continues at coordinate 1,564 of MVQK01000251.1, forward strand.
CCGGGTTATGTCTTTCGGCAAGAGCCGCGCCAGGCTGCAAAGTGATGAAAAGAAAAAAGTCACTTTTACTGATGTGGCAGGCGCAGATGAAGTAAAGGAAGAACTGGAGGAAATTGTCGAATTTTTGAAAAGCCCGAGGAAGTTTCAGGAGCTTGGCGCCAAAATACCTAAAGGAGTGCTTCTTTTCGGACCCCCCGGGACCGGCAAAACCCTTCTGGCCCGGGCCGTGGCAGGTGAAGCTGGGGTTCCCTTCTTCAGTATCAGCGGGTCGGATTTTGTGGAAATGTTTGTGGGAGTGGGGGCGTCGCGGGTCCGTGATCTCTTTGAACAGGCCAAGAAAAACGCGCCATGTATCGTTTTTGTGGATGAAATTGACGCCGTGGGCCGGCAGCGGGGCGCGGGCCTTGGGGGCGGCCATGACGAGCGCGAGCAGACTCTGAACCAGCTTCTGGTGGAAATGGACGGATTTTCGCCTAATGAGGGTATCATCATTTTGGCGGCCACCAACCGTCCGGATATTCTTGACCCGGCGCTCTTAAGGCCGGGGCGTTTCGACCGTCAGGTGGTGGTCGACGCGCCGGACGTTAACGGGCGAAAAGAAATTCTCAAAGTGCATGTGCGCGGTAAGCCTTTGGATACAGCGGTAAACCTGGAAATTATCGCGCGCCGGACCCCGGGGTTCACCGGCGCCGACCTGGCCAACCTGACTAACGAAGCGGCGCTTCTGGCGGCGCGGCAAAACCGCAAAAAGGTGACGATGGCTGACCTGGAAAATTCTATTGAGAGAGTGATTGCCGGTCCCGAGAAAAAATCCAAGGTAATCAGCGAAAAAGAAAAGTGGCTGGTTTGCTACCACGAGGCCGGCCATGCCGTGATGGGCTATCTGCTGCCTAATACCGATCCGGTGCATAAGGTATCAATTATACCGAGGGGCCGTGCCGGCGGTTACACCTTGCTCCTTCCCAAAGAGGACCGTTATTATGCCACCAAATCACAACTTATAGATCAGGTTACCATGCTGCTGGGCGGGCGTGTGGCCGAGGCCGTGGTGCTGAAAGAAATCAGCACCGGCGCGCAAAACGATCTGGAGCGTTCCACCGCTATAGTTAGAAAAATGGTAATGGAATACGGGATGAGCGACCTGGGTTCGATGACCTTCGGGCATAAGCAGGATACCCCGTTCCTCGGGCGGGATTTATCCAGGGACCGCAACTACAGTGAAGAGGTGGCAAACGCCATTGACGTGCAGGTAAGGGAAATGATTGACAGTTCATATAACAAAGCGAAGCAGCTCCTGGAAGAACACCTGGAAACCCTGCATTTGGTGGCGAAAACACTTTTTGATAAGGAAACCGTCGAAGCTGAAGAATTTGCCGAGTTGATGAAACAAGCCGGCGAGGCGGAGCGTCTGGACAGAGTTAATTAAGTAAAATTACGGAGGTTATCAAAAATGGAAATGGAACGCACATATCTTATGGTTAAGCCTGATGGCGTGCAGCGTAATCTGGCGGGAGAAATCATCTCCAGGTTTGAGAAAAGAGGATTTAAAATTATCGGCCTGAAGATGTTTAAGATAACCAGGGATTTGGCGGAAAAGCACTATGGCGAACATGTCGGCAAACCCTTTTTCGAGCCACTGGTGGACTTTATCACTTCCGGGCCGGTTGTGGCCATGGTAATTGAGGGAAAAAACGCTATCAGCGCCGCCAGAGAGATGATGGGGGCGACCGACCCTTTGAAAGCCGCGCCGGGTACGATCAGAAACAGCTTCGGGATTGATATGGGGAGGAACGTAATCCACGGATCAGACTCGCCTGCCAGCGCCGCCAGGGAAATCGGCCTGTTCTTCAAAGAAGAAGAATTAGTTGTATACAACCGGGATCTTGACCGGTGGATCTACGAATAATTCGCAAATACAAGCAGGGGAACAATCTATGCCGTATGACGCGACAATGATGGCTGATTGGCAAATTGCCGAAGAAGCGGAAAAATATATGCCTACACCCGAGCAATGGCGGGACAAGCTTTATTTGGAAAAAGATGAGGTAATACCTTATGGAAGAGTCTGTAAGCTTGATTTCCTGAAGATTATAGACCGTCTGAAAAACAGGCGGGACGGCAAGTATATTGAAGTAACCGCGATCACCCCTACCCCGCTGGGTGAGGGAAAGACAACTACAACCGTGGGGCTGCTGGAAGGTTTGGGCAAAAGGCGCAAGAATGTAGGCGGCTGTGTCAGGCAACCATCGGGCGGACCCACCATGAATATCAAAGGTACGGCCGCCGGTGGCGGCAATGCCCTG
>MVQK01000252.1 GCA_002067515.1 Pelotomaculum sp. PtaB.Bin013
AAGCAAAAACAGAGCCAACACCATGAATAAGCAAAATCACGATTAGTTGATTTTAAGGGTCCCGGATAGCCCGTGTGAAAAAGAAGCACCCCTGAAATAATTTTTAAAGCTTGGAAACTGTAATAAATATTGGTTCTTAAATCAATAGGACATCCTTTGTTACGTACAAAATCAAACAGTATTTTCTATTCCTACCGTCTTTAAATAATTGTTTACTCTTTCTCTGATTGATTGTTCCATTTCTTGACCCTTCCCCGTTTTGTGGTAGTCTAAAATTCTCTCGTGGTATTCTTCTGGGAAAATTTGTTTTATATCCGGCCAATTGTTCGAGCCGTCGCGCGGTTGCCGGTGCCCAACGACTGTAAAACCGCCGTTTTCCTCTCTTAAGATTAGCGCCAAGGGCAGGAAGCTGGCGCTGCGGGGGCCGATGCCGACGCTTGGCTCAACCCCATATGTCCATATGTCTGCCAACATGTAGGCTGTTTTTTCATCCCCGTTTTCGGACACCCCGAGAAGGTCGTACGCCGCAAATGTTTTCACGCCGGGGGGAGGTAGAATGGGGATAATACTATTTTCCAGGTACTCTGTTATCGCCTGGTCCATAGTAACAATTGTTTTCCTCCCCTGGTCGTCAGACAACTTCTTCTCATCCATAGCGCAGCCGCTTATAGAAGTAAATATTAAAAGTGCGATGATCAATCGGGCAGTTTTCATTGCGGGCCTCCTTCCACAAATTACACCACCACATTAAGTTTTTCCGCATCCCACGGCTTAATCTTAGTACCTTTCCCAGTAAATACTCAGCCATTCAGGATAGTAATTGCCGTAAAAACCATGGCCACCGCAAACAACAAAAACAAGAAGATTAAGGCGCAAAATTTTAAGGACTTCATGGCGTTCCTCCCGCATCCGGCCATTTCTAATTCATCTCCAAAGTCACTGTTTTTCCGGTTAAGGCATCGATATACCCCCGCTTGCACCGTAACCGTAGTCCGGTATGTAAACCAGAAGGGGGTTTGGGCGCTTTCTGGCCGCAGTATTCAGGCCAGGTGTAAACCAGGCGCAGCGGGTTGCTTTGTAAAAACTCGGCTTTTGCCGCTTCGGCCGTCACCACATTCTTGCTGTCCGGCAGGGTGACGGGTGAACCGCTGTTCCTGTCATGAAAAGCTGTAACTCTGCCTGTCAGCCCGTCCACATTGACAGAGTACGAGCGGTCCGAAACCGGAATGCCCTGGTGTGTGCGCGTGAAGGTAAAATAACATTCCGGCCGCTGTTCATCGCCCGCCAGCTTGCTCCTGTCCACCCAACCGGGAATGCTGTCTTCCTGCGTTAAGGACACGCACATCTTTTCATAAATGCTGTACCAAAAACAAGACGTTTGTTTCACTCTCTAAGTAAAAAGGGCATCTCTTGCTGAAAAGCGCAATTTCCTGTCAAACAACTCCTCGTGTCGTGTCTATGGTCAACAGACTATTCTATTTCAAAATTCACCCTGATCCTTTGGTCTTCCGGCAATATTACTTCAAAAGCCATATTGCCGGCGGGTTCGTTGATAGCCGGGAAGTCGACCCGGCAGTTATCAACCCATTTTTCTCCATTTATACTGCCATCCCGGCCGAAAGAACCGGGGTTTAATTCAGCGCCGCTGCCGTTGATCAGCTTGACATCATAGAGGTCAACTCCACCATCTTTTTTCCTATCGCTGATCGGATGGGTGTATTCATACTCCACCACTGTGGCAGCAGGAGCAAAGAGTATCTTCTTCACCAGAATGGTCCTGTCTCCAGTCTCCACAGCTTTCATCACCAGCAATTCCCTGGTTTTTTCATCGGCGCTGCGGCGGGAAACCGGGATTTTGAAACGGTAAGGGCTTTCTCTTATTTTATTTAAGTCATTGGCCAATACCACTTCCAGTTCAAGACTATCCGGGAAAGATAATCCGGCATGGGGGTGGTGTTGCTGCAAACCAACGTACAGTTCATCTGATATCTTATCGTAACTGCCACCGCCTCCCCCGGAGATAGGCCGTCCATTATAATAAAAACTCGCATGGAAAATCTTTTCATCCGACAACTCCGCGCCGCTTACCACATAACCGATAGCAAAGCCTGATTGGTCGTAATAGGCTTCCCTAATGGCCACGGTTATCCCTTGGTCGGTAATCTGCATGTCATCGTATTTTGCTATATCATCTATGTCTATATTCTGCAGGCCGCTCCCGGCAAACTTCTCTCTTGCGAATACCGAACCTATAAAAGGTATGTTTACCAACACCCTGGCCATCGAAGCTGATACAAAGCCGCTGCCCAAAATACAAGCGCAGAGCAAGACCACCGACGCGCTAATGATGATCCGCCTTTTCATTTTCAATTGCCTTTTGCCTTTATTGATGGCCTTCTGGATAACCATGTCCACCTCTTCAGCAGGAACCACTATATTGTCGAAAACGTCTTTATAAGCTTTCATTCATATCCCTCCTTCAGTTCCCGTCTTAAATAGTTCAATGCCTTGTTTAGCCGGGTTTTGACTGTCCCAACCGGGCATGCCAATATCTCCGCCACCTGGAGCAGGGTAAAATCCTGATAGTATTTCAAGACGACTACGGTTCGCTGCTCTATGCTGAGTTTGTCGATAGCATCGAATAAGTCAATGCTTGAGACTAAGTCCTCGTAATCCTGACTGTTGTCAGCGATTCGCTCCAGTGCCTCAGGATTGTCATATTTTATTTCGAAGCTGACTATTTTCTTGCTCTTTTTCAAATGATCGATACAGCAGTTCACCGTGATTCTGATTAACCAGGTATTAAAGGACTCCGGGTTTTTAAGCTTCTTTAGGGATATAAACACTTTGTACACAACATCATGCAGAACAGCCAGGGCATCTTCTCTATTCTTTACATAGGTGTACGCCAGTTTGTATATATCGTCCTTTCTCTCTTGGAAAAGCTCTGAAAAAGCGTTGGAGTCACCCCGGCACGCCTTTCTAACCTTGTCCGGCTCTACAGGAATCATAAAACGCCTCCCGTGTTTCTACGTTTAAAGCTCTAACCGGTTAATAAGCCTTACACTTTATATAGACTTAGAATACCTATAAACAGTTTTGTCATATTAAAAAAAGGGGGTAATTTGGGGAAGGAATTTTATAGCTCCAAGCACTCCAAGCCAAATCGGCTTACCTTCTCGTATCCAGATCCAGACAAGATACCCTCCGCCAATCTCAAATAAGCCAGCTAATACAAAATAGAATACGTTCAGGAAGGCATTAATACCCGTCTCTCCCCGAGAGTCTCCACTTAAGGCACTGCGCGCCGGTCTGCGTTTTAATAAAGTAAAAGAGCCCGGAGGCTCTTATTTAAAACTTATTTCAAATTTATTATCAGTATTACAATTGTTACATGAATATGTTATTTCGAATACCCCTTTATCAACAGCCACAGGTCTTTTTACGGAAACCATTGAAACGTTCGGCCTATTCTCACTTTGCCACTTTGCTTTCCAGCTATTGCTTGCTCCACAAACATAGCACTCATGAACGCCTTGTATCTCTTTCAAGTAACCACTCCTTCCGAATATTTCCTAATTACTTCGACATTGGGAGGCTCTTTCCTTGGCAAATATTCTGGCACAATCCGATAAATTACCAAAATAATCGTCTCAGAATCCCTTTAAGCCTTGTCTTTAAATTGTCCGCACACATGACAAACTTCTTTACAAGAACATATGTTCTGCAATATAATAAAGACTGTAAGGAGTTGGTCGGGTTGGATGCTTTTCATAAGCTGGAAATATTGACCGGTGCGGCAAAATATGACGTGGCCTGTACTTCCAGCGGAGTGGATAGAAAGGCTTCTGCCGGGG
>MVQK01000253.1 GCA_002067515.1 Pelotomaculum sp. PtaB.Bin013
AATTCGATTTTACGATCAATGAGATTTCTATAGGTATCTAAAGATTGTTGGCGATCATCACTATGAATATAATTAATTATGTTTGTACCGATACTCTCTTCTATATGATATCCGGTGATTTCTGTCCAGGCTGGATTGAGGAAAGTCCACTTTCCTGCCGGGTCTGTCTGGAAGACAACCTCTTTTAAGTTGTTAACAACGTAGCGATACTGCTCCTGGCTTTCTTGAAACGCTTTTATTGTTTTATCTTTCTCTGCCGGACTGTCCAAGATCATGCACCTCCGCCAAATAACTACATTAATTCTGGATTGCCCTTCTTTACAGAACTTGTTTCTTGTCTTCTTCGCTATGAACAGGCAGCTTTATAACGAATACTGTTCCTTTGCCTACTTCTGAATACACTTCGATGGTACCCTTGTGCTTATTTACAATGATATCATGAGAGATGGTCAGACCCTGGCCGGTACCTTTGCCAACTTCTTTAGTAGTAAAGAACGGATCAAATATTTTATGTATAATCGATTGAGGGATTCCTTTTCCGGTATCCCTTATGGTTATCTCGATAAAAGGCTTGGAATAACTTGTTTCAATGGTAATTTTTCCTTTCTGTGCGGGGCCTTCTTTCACGATCTCTTTAATGGCTTGGGCTGCGTTAACAATCATATTTAAAACAGCCTGGTTGATTTGATCTATTGCACAGAAAACCAGAGGTAATCCCGGATCCAGGATAGTTTCCAGGTCGGCAACATACTTCCACTCGTTTCTGGATATTGTGACTGTGCTCTCTATCGCTTTATTTATATCGGAAAGTGACTTTTCCGACCTTCCGGGATGAGAGAAATCTTTCATTGCCAAAATGAGTTTTCTTACCCTGTCGATCCCTTCCAGGGACTGCTCGATTGCCCTTGGAGTTTCTTCTGTCAAGTATTCTAAATCCAATTTTTTCTCCATAACTTTCATTTCTTCAATCAATTCAACGGGAACTATCCCGCCCTCTGTCTTTATCAAAATATCCTTGTATTTTTCCAGCATGTCCAGGATGTCTCTAAAGGTATCTTTAAAAAACCTTGTATTGTCACCTATATACTGCATGGGGGTGTTAATTTCGTGTGCTATCCCCGCCGCTAATTGCCCGATGGACTCCATTTTTTGTGACAAAGCCAATTGCGACTCAATTCGTTTTTGTTCAGTAATATCCGTCCCTAATAGAACGTATCCCCACTGTCTCCCGGCGGTATCTTCTATAAGGTTAATGTGTAATCTTAACAAGCCGTCTTTTCCGTCCGGGCGGGTGTAACGCAGGTCATCCATTTGAACCGGCAGGTTCTTTTCTTTGCTTATGTCCAAATGCTTAACCACTTTACCCCAATCCCACTGGATTCCACATTTGAGGAAAGATTTCCCAAGCACTTCGCCGGCGGTTATTCCAAAACTTTTTTCCGCTGCTGTGTTCCATTGATTGACTAATTCGTTTGATGAAACACCTATCAGAATAGAAGATATTGAAGCCAGCAATTGTTTGATTTGAGCATGCGCTTCTCTTAACGCTTCTTCCGCTTTCTTGCTTTCTGTGATGTCCCTCAATATGCCTTGAAATTGAACTTGGCCGTTTTGTTCCTTTTTAGCGGTGGCACTCAATAGACCATAAATTGTTTGACCATTCTTTTTCTTTAGTTCAACCGGGTAGTCTTTTACGAAACCCTTTGTTTGCATCTCTTGCACATATGCAGATCTCTTTGAAGGATCTACATATACTTGCGTTTCATTCATCAATTTCAGCTCATCCATAGTATAACCAATCAGTTCCAGCCCGGCGGGATTCACTTCAATGAAAGAACCGTCCTTGCTGACGATATAGATGGTATCTTTAGAGCCCTCAAAAATGGAGCGGTATCTGTCTTCACTCAGCCGCAGCGCGTTCTCTGTGCCTTTACGCTCGATAGTGCCGGCAATGATCTGAACAATTGTCTTCAGTATATCGATGTCTTCGTCCGGCCAAACACGATATTTTTGAGTTTGATAGAAACTGATAAAACCGTGATAGGTTTTATTAACATAAAGAGGAATTGCAAGAATTGATTTCACACCTAATGAATGTAGTAATTCTTTTTCCTGAATGCTTGGGATAATTTCTGTATCGCTGTAATTTATGATCTCGTTCTTTTTCATCATGGCGTCAAACCAGGGAACCGTGCTTGACGGAATTCTCTGACATTCACCTGGTTGTGAGGGCACTCCTGCGTCTACCCACTCATAACTGTTACTATAGATATCGGTATCGCTGGCATACTCCCAAAAAAGTATCCGACTTGTATCCAGGGTCTGGCCTATTCTCTGTAATGAATCATATAGAAAATCTTTAATGTCCTCGGCTGACGCAGCTATATATGATACGTTCGCTATCAATTTTTCATAGGACAACCTTCTTCTCAACGATTCTTCCGCTTTTTTACCTTCGGTTATATTTTTCACCATGACAATGGCGAACTTGGGGTTACCGTTAGTATCTCGTACAAGAGATACTGTTAAACTGGCCCAAAGCAGTTCCCCGTCTTTCCGAATGTAACGCTTCTCTATATGAAAATGGTTCCTTTCCCCCGCCATCAGCTCTTTATGGAGACCTGAGTCGATTAAGACGTCGTCCGGATGAGTAAAATCGGTAAAAACCATTTTGCGTAATTCTTCGTTACAGTAGCCCAACATTTTTTGAAATTCTGTGTTGCTCTCAAGAATGTGGCCTTTATTATCGGCCAACGCTATACCTAAGGCCGCCCCCTCAAATATTACACGAAACCGTTGTTCACTTTCACGTAATGCTTCTTCCATCATCTTCCGGTCGGTTACATCAACACCTATACCTAAGACCAGCGAGAGATTGCCATGGGAATCCTGCAAAGTACTATAATTCCAATCAATGAAACGTTCTTTCCCTTCGATTGTTAGAATAGGACTTTCGTGCTCAAACCCTTCATTTCCGTCAATAAATTTTTTGAAGGTATCTTCTGCTTGCTGACGGGACTTTGCAGGAATAAAATTAGGAATCCATTCCTTGCCGATAGCATCCTCTTTCTTCCAACCAGTGACTTCTTCACAATGGTAATTAAACAATGAAACGAACCCTTTAAGATCTAACCCTACAATTAAAGCTTTGGCTGTTTTAACAATGCTTTCGAAGAATTCTTTAGATTCTTTAAGTTCCTTTTCTACTTGTTTAACGTGTTCTTCCATTAAATGGGAATAAATGACGCTCCGTATACTCTGGCTTAAACGGCCCGGAGAAATCTGCGACTTGGGGATGTAATCATTAGCGCCGGCTTTCATCATTGTAACGGCAACCTGCTCGTCACCATGACCGGTAAGCACGATAACCGGTGTTTTAATGCCGGATGCGCGCATCTCTTGAAGTATTAAGAACCCATTTCCGTCGGGGAGCATATAGTCAAGTATAATACAGTCAAAGGGTTTGTTCTTGATCAAAGAAATACCAGAGGTCATGTTTAGCGCACCTGTAATTTCGGCTTTAACGTCGCTTTCCTCAAACGCTTTCCGCAAGTACATCCAGAATACCTTGCTATCGTCAACTAAAAGTATTTTTAGTTTGTTTCGCATTGTAAGAAACGCCTCCACTATCCTTTTAATTTACCTTAATATTTTCCTTACAAATGCAACGGTAAAATAAGACATAAGAAATAATCCCAGAAAACCCTCAAAACCAGACAACAACGTAGTACAAATATTATCCGGATTTACGTCACCGTATCCTATCGTGAGAATTGTTTCAATACTATGATACAACGCTTTGGCAAATTTATTTAGTAATGGATTGTTTGTTGACTGAAAAAATGCTTTGTC
>MVQK01000254.1 GCA_002067515.1 Pelotomaculum sp. PtaB.Bin013
CCCGCATGCCCGGATAGAGCCACTTGAGTATGATCATCTTCTTGTAATACTCCCATATTACTTTGAGCGGTTGATATCCCGGTGACGCACAGTCACCCGGAAATTCTTTTCGGACAATATTTCCCCCAGCCGGTTGGCCAGGGCTACTGAACGGTGCATGCCCCCGGTGCACCCAACAGCAATCATTAAAGTGGTTTTACCTTCCTTGGAATACTGCGGGATAAGAAACTGGACCAAATCTGAAAATTTCCCCATAAATTCACTCGTCAACGGAGAACTGAAAACATATTCACGGACTACCGCGTCGTTGCCGGTAAAAGGCCTCAAGTTATTCTGGTAGTACGGATTAGGCAGAAAGCGGACATCGAACACAAGGTCCGAATCAAGGGGTATTCCGTATTTAAAACCAAACGAAATAACCGTGATATGCAGCCCGGAGGCACTGGCGCCGTCGGCAAAAATGCCGTTTATCACCTCTTTTAACTGCTGAACCGCCATATTTGAGGTGTCAATTATTTTGTTCGCCCTGCCCCGCAAATCTTGAAGCCGGCTTCTTTCTTCCTGTATTCCTTCCAGCACCTCCCCATACGTGCTTAAGGGGTGACGCCGCCTGGACTCCTTAAACCGCCGCACCAGTGTTTCGTTTGAAGCCTCGAGGAAAAGTATTTCACACCTGATCCCCCTGGCATCGAGGTCAGACAATACTTCAAAGAAGGTATCGAAGAACTCTCCGCCCCTGATGTCTACAACTAATGCTATTTTATTAATTTTATTGGCCGCTTGTGCACAGAGCTCGGCAAATTTCGGAATTAGCGCCGGGGGCAGGTTATCAACGCAGAAAAACCCCAGATCCTCCAGGCTGTGTAAAGCCTGAGTTTTGCCGGCTCCGGACAAACCGGTAACAATAACAAGTCTTTGCGTAACCATACCCCCTTTATTATCCGGTCTCAAATTGCGATGAATTTAGAACAACAAAGGTTTTTATTCCTAAAATACTCTTTTATTCCTAAAATACTCTTATTATAATATCGCGCAGGGTAAACTGCAATAATGCCGAAAAAGTTTTTGCCGCTGGCAAAGAAGCTATGGTTATAGTTTCAGCGGTTTTGCAACTCTCTTTTAAGAAAATCGATGACCTTGACCGGACCAGGGTCGACACCGTTTAGGGCGGCCAGATAAACGCTTGTGAAATCTCCGGTGCAGATCAGGGAATATAATCTTGCCAGAACCCCATTACCGGAAGCCCATACTTCGGTGTATCCGCCAACCGTTTTTTGAATTACTTCTTTCGTTATCTCAATCCTCTTTTGCACACGTGGATGGTCCCGTTCGTCCCTGAGAATGATTATGTGGATCTTCTTTAAGATTTCAGCCGGGAACTCCAGACCCACAATCTCATTGTGGTTAAGTTCAGGCAGAACATTCCAGTAAGCCGGTGATTTGGCGTTTTCGTTAATCTGCCCCTTCCAGCGCTGGGCAACAACCTCGGTAGTACCGGCAGAACCCCAGATTACGGGTATTTTTTCGTGGATTCTGCGGGCAATTTGTTTGGCCAGGTTTTCCGTTTCCGCGACTGCCGGGCCTAGCTTTTCACGCATCTCCCCGATTAAATTAATCATTTCGTTAATCTCTTCAGTCACGTCGGATAACAGGCCAAGTCTGTTCAAGATCTTCAGAGTGGGGATGAACAAAAAGCCGGTGGCTGCCCTGGGCGAAATGCCGCCGGGAATTTCAACCACGGGAAAACCGTCCTTTTTAGCCGCTTCACCCAGCTTACCGCCGGTGGTTATGGCAACAACGGAGGCCCCCCTGTCCCGCGCCTCCGCGTAAGCGCTCAACGTTTCTTCAGTGTTTCCGGAATAGCTGACGGCAAAAACCAGAGTGTCGGACCCGACAAATTTCGGCAGCACGTAATCCCTGTTCACTATAATCGGAACTGAAATCCGGCCGGCAGCGTAAACCCTCAGCAAATCCCCGCCAATAGCCGAACCGCCCAGGCCGGTGACCACGACATTGGATATGGCTTTGATTTCCGGGAATTGAACTTTTTCAACCAATTCCCAGCAAGCCTTGGCGCACTGGTCGGGCAGTCCTTCCAGCGCCGCGAACATGCCGGTGGTGTCAATACGGCGCAACTCATCCTCTTGGTTTAAATCAACATGCAATGACATAACATTACCCCCTTATTAAGGCTTCTATTTTTTCCAGCGCCGGCGGCCGGATTTCCAGCACGTCTTCGACATAAGCCCGCAGCACCTCGGCACCCCCCCAGGCTTGGGCGAAACAGCCCTTTGGGGCTACAGGCTCATTGCCGTCAAATATCTCAGAAACCTGGCCAACACCACGGTCGCGCAAATGATTGCGGAAAGGCTCAAGAAAACGATATGCCTGCTCGCGGCTGGCCGCGCTATAGTTGTAGGACTTACGGTAAGCGGTGACAAAAGGCCCCATCAGCCAGCTCCAGGCAGTCCCCTGGTGATAAGAGCCGTCCCGCTGAACCCGGTCCCCGGTATAAACCCCTTTATACTCGCCGCATTCCGGGGAAAGGCTGCGGATGCCGTAAGCAACATAAAGCTCCCGCCAGACTTTGTGCACGACCCGGCGCGCCTGCTCTCCGGATAGCATGCTGTATGGCAGGCTGACAGCCAGCAACTGGTTCGGCCGGACTTTCCAGTCCTTTCCCTCAGGTGATATCACATCGCAAAGATATCCCTCTTTTTCACTCCAAAAACTGGTTGTAAAGCTGCTCTTGATTCTAGCGGTCAAATCTTGAAAAGCCAAACGCTCCCCGTAAACGCCGGCCAGGATTTCCAGCACGCAGAGAGCATTATACCATAAAGCGTTAACCTCTACGGGCTTGCCGTTCCGCGGTGTTACAACCCACCCGTCAACCTTGGCGTCCATCCAGGTCAACTGGACATCCGGAGTCCCGGCATTCAAAAGGCCGTCTTCGTCCATAAAGATATTGTAGTCGGTCCCGTTTATGTACCAATGAATTATTTCCTTTAACACAGGATAAATCTGTTCATGGATAAATTCCAAGTCGCCGGTATAAACCAGGTATTTGTAAACCGCCTGAAAATACCAGAGGGAAGCATCCACGGTATTATACAACGGAGCTTCATCCCCATCCGGAAAACAGTTCGGCAAAAGTCCCTTCTTACATTGCCGCGCATAGGTCAATAAAATATCCCGCGCGTCATTAAACCTTTTCGTTACCAGGGTCAGCCCCGGCAGAGCGATCATTGTGTCCCTGCCCCAATCGGTAAACCAGGGATAACCGGCGATCACTGTTTTGGCACCCGTTGACCGGCGCCGGACGATAAAAGCGTCCGCCGCCCGCACTAGCCTGCGGGCCAGGGTTTCATCATAACCGGCCAGGTTTTCCAGTTCCCGCTGCCGGCCCCTTGCTCTTTCAAGCAGCTTCTCGCCGTCCGGGTTGTCAAGTTCAACTGTCGAAGCAATCACCGCTACAGTCTTGTTTTCACCCGCGGCCAAGGACACCTCAAAAAAACCGGGGATGTAGTGATCTTCGAAGCAATTCTCCCCGCGCTCTTTCTCCTCAAGGTAAGCCATGCCCTTGAACCAGTTGCCGCCAGGATTGTAAGCGCCGTCGCTGACAGTGAGCAGCAACGGGGGCACTTCCTCCCGGCCTTTTACCGAAACACCGCCATTAATCCTGTTCTGAGTAAAGTTTATCTGGTCCGCGTAAGTAATAAAATGGTAGCCCCGGCAGTTGACCATGGGAATTAAACGTAAAACACCGGGGCTGGCCCCGTTCGTGATTTTATATAAAATCACAGTGGTATTCTGTCCGTGCACCATGAAAATTGTTTTT
>MVQK01000255.1 GCA_002067515.1 Pelotomaculum sp. PtaB.Bin013
CGTTACCTTTAACAGCGCCGATGCCTCCAAAGAGGTATTCTGCGCCTATGAATGGACGCCTACTGCTACTGAGAAGGTTGAACTTAATGAGGTGTCCAGAAGGCCGTTTTACGCTGTAATTAGCGGCACGGTACTTTCCGAGGACGAGGCTTCCGAGAAAGAAACCAACATCTATATTGATAAGTGCAAAGCTACCGGGAGTATTACGCCTCCGTCACAACAAAAGAACAAAGAAGGATGGACTATTTCGCTGAAAATCCTCAAGCCACGTTCCGGGCATAAGGCCGTAATATTCCGTAACGAAAAATAAGTAATATAAGGGATAGAAAGGGGTAAATTTTGATGCCTGATAAACAAATACCGGTTCCCTTGTCCGTAATGACCGGGCAGGGGAATTTCTTTTCTTTTACGGTTCGCAAACGCGAAAAAAACGAGCAAGGAAAGGTAGTCTGGAAGGAAGAAGTAAAAACATACGATATTGCCGGTATCCCCTTGGAAAAAGTTGACGAGTATTTTGCTGACAGTGTTTCAATCGGAGCGCAAATATTTAATCTAAGGGACGAAGAAGCAAAACGGATTCAAAACAAGTGGCTTCCGTTGGTTGTTTCTAAGAACGGGATTGGCCTGGAACTGGATGACTTGTTCAAAGACGGCCTGGATACAAAGAATCTGCGTGAATTGTGGCGCACCGTTCTTGATTTATCGGGTTTTTAAAAACCCGGTCAGAAGGCAACGAACCTACTGACTGGGCGGAAATTTACACAATATTATTATCGCATACGAATTTAACTTATGAGCAGATTGGCAAGCGAACTATACGGCAATTAAATGCCATACTGGATCGGTTGCCGAAACATCTTTCAATTAAGATGGGTTTGCCTTTTGGTGGCGGGATAGATGAAGCGGGAGTAGAATTAAGCAAGCCGTCTACCGTAAACGATGTAGCGGAGTTTTGTAGTTATTTTTCTGGGTTGTCATAATGGCCCCGGCAGGAAAATTGCCGGGGAGTACATACTGGTTTAATTTTAAAGCCGCCGAAAGGGGGTTATTTTTTTGCCTGAAAGCAACTTTCTAAGTATGATCATGGCTTCATTGGGCATTGACTACAGCGAGGCGATGTCCGGCACCGCAACTATGAGCAAGATGATTCAGGAGCTTAATGCCCAGATACTTGCATTACAAAAAACCGCCGCCATGGGAGTTGGTTTTGCTGGTGGCACCGGTGCGACATCGGCGGCGGCATTATCAGCAAAAGAAGCAGCTACCGCAGAGAAACTCAGAGCGCAAGCACTAAAAGAAAGCGCCCTGGCAATAAAAGCAAATGCTCAAGCTGCTACCGAAGCAGCGCGACAGGATACCTTATCGGCTCAGGCAAAGAGGAACCTTGCTCAAGCTGCCCTAGCGGAAGCGAGGGCGCAGCAGGTAGCGACCGGGGCGGCAGCAAGCCATACCGCTGCCCAAAAAACACTGGCGGATCGTGTTTTTAACACTAATACTATGTTTCACCATGCTAACTGGATTCTAACGGGCGCACTAATGTTCGGTGCATTTGATACTATGTATCAAGGTTTGGTAGAAGTTGAAAAAGGCATGAAGGGCCTTGTTACTGTTTTACCGGAACTTGCCCACAGCCAGGAAGCATATGCCGCAGCTACAAAGGAAAGTATTGACCTAATGCAAAAATACGGTGCAACGGTGGACGAGGTTATGACTGCCGGTAGGAATTTCGGCAGGATGTATAAAGACGTTGATACTGTTATGGGTCTCGTTAATAACTCAATCCTGACCAATATTGTTGACAATACAACTCTGGAAGAAGTGGTGAGAGGTAACGAAGCCGCTTTAAGTGTTTACGGTAAAGAGCTTAAGTCAACAAATGAAGTATTGGCGTTTTCGAGTAAATTAATGGATTCCTTGACTCGTCTTTCCCATGAATCCATGGCTTCAGCCAGTGACTTGGTGAGTATCTTAACTCGCGCGTCAGGCGCCGCCAAGAACGCAAAGGTTGACATGGATGAGCTTCTAGGTATCGGGGCTTCAGCAATCAGAGCCACCGGGTTGCAGGGACAAGGTTCCAATATTGGAAACATGTTGAAAACGGTGTTTGCTCAACTTTCCGCGCCTACAAAAGAAGTACGTAAAGAAATCGAAGACGTGGGCGTCGCTATGGAGGATACCAACGGACAACTTCGTAGCGCGACTGACATTATTCTGGGCCTGGCGCTTGCCACAAAGGATGCAAGCATAAACCAGGAAGAATTGAATGAAGCGGTCCTTAAAGCGGCTTCCGGAAAATTCCAGTATTCCAAATTATCCAGTTTGTTAGGGCAATTTGATGAGATTGTTAAAAATATAGCGCGTAGTATTAATTCCCAAGGTATGACCATGCAAATGGCCGCGCAGCAGATGGATACAGTTGAACGCAAGGCAAAACAGCTAAGGGCCACGTTAATTGATACATTTAGCGGTGCTGGTGACGCAGGTTTAAGATCATCACTAAAAGGCATGATTGATACCCTTAATCAATTATTGATGGGGTTTAACACGGTAAGTGGGGGGGTAATTAACGCCACGCTTGCCTTTGGTGGTTTGTTATTAGTTGGTAAATTAATTACTAATGTTTTTGGTGCAGTTAGGCCAATAATGGCTGCTTTGGCCGGGACCAATGCGACAATAGCCGCGACGGCGGGGATGGCCGCGACTGGACAGATGTCCCTTGCCACGGCAACCAATGTTGCAACCGGGGCAATGGGTAGGCTGACTGCCGCGTCGGCGTTAGCTACTGGTGGTTTAACTCTTATAGCCGGGGCGATAGCTTATTATGTTTACAAAGCTGGCGAAGCCGAGAAAAAGACAATGGATCTCGCTCAAGCACAGCAAGACGCACAACAAAAAATGCTTCAAAGTATCCAGGCAGATCAGCAAAAATCCAGCTTCCTTGAATCAATGGCGCAAAAACATGGTGAACTTACAAAAGCTATCAATAGTGGCGCTTTAAGCTCAGAAGAACTGGCCGTCAAGCAGAAGTACCTACAAGCCGTAGAGGATGCCGTAATATCCGTTGTTGACGAAGAAGGCAAACAAATGCTTATTCGTGACGGCATTACCGAGGAAAGTATTAATAGGGTTGTTGATATGATCAATATCAAGAACCAACAGCAGATAAAAACCAACAACGCTGAAATTAAGATGACGGAAGGGGTAATAAATGAAACCGACTACCGGATCAAGGCTTACAACACGGAAATTGAAGTATTGCAGAATCTGGTTGCAGCCAGGGGAGAAGCCCTTGTAACAAAAGCTAAAGAAGTTAGTCCGGTAAAATATTACGCAAATGTTGTTTTGGAATACTTAAAGAGAGGCGCCGTAGGCAGCGAGGCGGGAGCGGGTTACACCCCGGAAGAAATAGACAAGCTTTACGAGAACCCCATTAGTGAGCAAGCCGCTATTAATGTGCTTAATCCGTATATCCAAGGCAATATAGATGCAAAAAAAGCTTTAATAAATGAAGCAACCGCTAAATTACAAGGACTCCGTGAAGCTAATATAGCCCTTGCTGGCGCTATGCAAGATGTTTCTCATGTTGGCGGCGGTTCCGGTGACTCCAGCGGTTCCGCCGCTTCCACCCTTCGCGACTTCGCCGCCCAGTACCAGGATTTTGCCGACATTGCAACTCGTTCTTTAGATCAATATAACAACGCTATTCAGCAAACTGACAACTTGCTTTCACGAACCAACACCCAACAGCAAATTTTCGATCTTGAGTTACAAAACGCCACCGTCCCAACTCTGGATCAGGTAGTTCAGCAACAAGGTTATTACATCCAGTCAATC
>MVQK01000256.1 GCA_002067515.1 Pelotomaculum sp. PtaB.Bin013
AAATGGCCGGCCAACGATATCTTTGGCCCTGAGACCGGTCATTCTGGTGTATGCTTCATTTACCTGGGAAACAACGCCATCACGCCTTGCAATCAAAATGCCGTCGTATGAAGACTCAATCAACGCTTTTAGTTCCTTGTTCAGCTCTTTAACAGATTCTAATTCATGAGATATAAACTCAATCTCGGAAATGTCCTGAAAAATGCCTACTGCTCCAATAACCTTGCCGTCTTCGATAATAGGACTGCGGTTGCTGACGTATATTCTTGTGCCTACCGAATACTTTACCGGAAGCCTTTGACCGAACTTAGTTTCACCTGTCTCCAGAATTTCCAAAAGGCCGGTTGGTATTACGACGTCCGCCAGAAATTTACCGATAGCCTCATTTCTGGCTCTTCGGGTAATCATCTCGGCGGCGGGGTTGAATGTTGTAATAATCCCGTCTTTATTTATCGAAATGATCCCTGTGTGGGCGGCATTAAGCACAGCGTCAAGCTCCCGGCTGATAAACTTGGTATAAGGATAAAGAGAAGTAGCCAGGTCATACTTTGTACTGATTCCTTGCAACTTTCCGTCAGCGTCAACGATAGCGATTACCTCACTGGGAGCTGTCCAGGCCTCTTCCTGGTATACATCCGGACTCATACTGATAAAATTTTTATCCATTACTTCAGCCAGTTTTGTGTCCAGTGAGATTGGCGTCCCGTCACGAAAGGTCAGCCCGCTGCCTACCACTCCGAGCAGACGGCCTTGCTCATCAACGATGCCGACAACTCCAATGGGATGCTCCTGCCATAAACGCAAAACATCCCCGATTGTCTGATCCGGACAGAGGGTCAGCGGCGGCTTCTTTATTAGATTAGCCAGCATAAAATCTTGTCACCGCCTCACTCCCAGTCATTATAGTGTTACTTTTCGATAAACAGGCTCCGCCGGCGGGCGAAGCCTAATATTTACTTTTTATTATGGCCTGTCAGTGACGCGGTTTCATGGGCTAAGCCCACTAGCCGCGTCACCGGCTTGTCTTCAGAAATCAACTCCTGATACAATTAATTAGTTATTTGTTTTTTATAAGTTGATATTGGAGTATTTCCTGTACGGCCTGGCCACAGTTTTGTTCTCCAGCATATCGAGAGACAGGCAGATGTTTCTCCTGGTTTCGTTCGGCATAATCACATCGTCAATGTAGCCGCGGCTGGCGGCGCTGTACGGGTTCTGATAGAGGTCTTTGTACTCTTTAATCTTCTGCGCCGCTGTTTCCTTCGGGTTCTCCGAATTCTTGATTTCTTTGGCGAAAATAACGCTCGCCGCTGTTTCCGCGCCGACGATGGTCACTGTGGCTTGCGGCCAGCTGAACACGATATCCGCGCCGGTGTCTTTGCAGCACATGCCAAGGTAGGCGCCGGCAAACGATTTGCCCATGATAATTGTTACCTTCGGCACAGTGGCTTCAATGTAAGCATACAGCATCTTGGCGCCGTGTCTCAAGATGCCCCTCCAGTCTTCCTCCGGGCCGATCATGAAAGCCGGGGTGTCGTGAATGTTCACGAGAGGAATGTTGAACAGGTCGCAGAACCGGACAAACCGGGCTACCTTGTCAGCGGCGTCGCAGTTAATCACGCCGCCCATCCAGTTGGGCTGGCTGGCGACGATACCTGTGGCTCTGCCGTTAAACCGGCCGAAGCCGACAATGACGTTCTTTGCAAAATTTTCATGAATTTCAAAGAAATAGCCGTTGTCAACAATGCTGTAAATTACTTTATGCATGTCATAGGGCATATTTCTGTTTTCAGGCATTACTTCGTCAAGTTCCGGCACCAGTTTCAGCGGGTCGTCGTCGCAAGCGATGCGCTCCGGCTTTTCCCTGTTGTTCTGCGGGAAGAACGCAAGCAGCTCCTTAACCTTGTCCATGCAGTCTTTATCGTCTTCCACCACGACATGGGTGCAGCCCGACTTAACCGCGTGCGCCTGCCAGCCGGACAGCGTCGGCAGATCGATGTCTATTCCCAACTGGGTCTTTACGAATGGAGGACCGGCAATGCCCATAAATCCGGTATTACGGCACTGGAAGACAAAGTCCTGCATAACCGGGTGGTAAGCTTGACCGCCCATGCACGGACCCATCAGGGTGGCAATTTGCGGGATGATGCCGGATGCCAGGTCCTGAGCTTTGAACAGCCACGCGTAAGCCTGCAGCGTGTCAATACCCTCTTGCAGCCTGGCGCCGCCGGAATCGTTCATGCCGACAAAGGGAATCCCCATATCTTTGGCCATATCAATCGCCGCGGCAAACTTCTTGCCGTGGTATTCGCCGAATGTACCCGCCATGGAGGTAAAGTCCTCAGCGCCGACCATAACCATCCGGCCGTTTACCTTGCCATAGCCGCAAACAACGCCTTCAGCCGGAATGTCTTTGCCTTCCAGGCCGAAGTGATTTGCCCGGTGTTTAAGATACATGCCGATTTCCGTAAAAGTGCCAGGATCAAAGAAATACTCGATTCTTTCCCGCGCCGTCAGTTTGCCGTCTTTGTGCTGCTTCGCAACAGCCTTTTCGCCGCCCATAGCTTTAACTCTTTTTCTGTTTAGGGCTAGTTCCTCATATAAACCTTCGTGCATCTGAAAACCCCCTCATATTTAATGATCCATTACTACCTTCATAATAATACTATATACGCTTGCGATAGCCAAGCATTGTTTCACCGATGATTAATTTTTGAATGTTGCTGGTGCCTTCAACAATCTGATACGACTTGGCGTCACGATAGTAACGGGCAACCGGGTATTCCTCGGAATAACCATAGGAGCCGTAAATCTTCATGGCGTAATCAGCGCATTTGTTCACTACTTCGCCAACATAGTACTTGCCCATGGAAGTCTCCACAGTGCAAGGCCTGCCCTGATCCTTCAGGAAAGCGGCGCGGTACACCAAGAACCTGGCTGCTTCAACCTCAGTCGCCATCTGGGCGATCATATCGGTGACCATCTGGAATTTGCCGATCGGCACGCCAAACTGCTGCCGCTCATTAGCGTAATTCAAGGCCGCGTCAAGACAAGCCTGCGCCAAACCGAGACCGCCGGCCTGACAGCCCAAACGAGTGTCGTTCAGTTGTTCCATGCAAATCTTAAAACCCTGTCCCTCTTTACCGAGCAACGCGGATGCCGGAATGCGGCAGTTTTCAAACGTTATCGATCCGACCGGCGCGCCCCAAGTGCCCAGTTTATCAGTGATCGGCTCAATGGTAATACCAGGCGTATTTATATCTATGACAAAAGCTGACAAACCTTTAATTTTTTTTGCCGGATCTGTATAAGCGTAAAGCAATCCCATATCGCAAACGGTAGCGTTGGAAATCCACATCTTGTTACCGTTAACTATATAGCTGTCGCCATCCTTGATTGCTCTCGTCCTCATTGAACCCACGTCTGAGCCGGAGTCGGGCTCGGTAATGGCGAACATTCCCAGCAAGCTGCCGTCAACCAGGCCGGGTAAATATTTCATCTTCTGTTCTTCCGTACCGTATCTTAGAATAGTGCATCCCGGGCCATTGGGGTTCATGTTGAACGGCAAACGCAACGAAGCGTGCACCCGTGATATTTCTTCAGCGATAATGGTGGCGGCCAACCAGCCCATTTCGTTCCCACCATACTCTTCAGGTATAACACAACCAAAGAAGCCCAAGTCGGCCATTTTTTGCACTAAATCCCGGCGGAAGCGGTGGGCCTTGTCATCCTCGTCCACAGTCGGCTGTATTTCCTTAACCGCGAAATCCCTGGCCACTTTTCTTATG
>MVQK01000257.1 GCA_002067515.1 Pelotomaculum sp. PtaB.Bin013
CCGTCATTCTGGCAACTTCATCTAAATGCCTCTTGAGCAGTTGCCAATGTTCCTTTGGCAGCACTTTTTTCGCTATCGGATCCTCCTTGGTATGGCCGTAGTAAATCATTAGCATCACCATCTCTGACTGACCTGTAAAAAACGGTCAGTTTAATTGCAATAATACATTTATTAATGTTGCATGGAAAAAAGGCATGTAAAATGGATGGCCCCATTTAATTGATTATATTAATAGTTTTTGAACATCCGGCATCATTTGTTGTTCTTTTTATCTAAGCAAGCAAAAAAAATGTCATATCATGTCGAATCACATAAAAACAACAACGACCGCCCTTTACGGACGGTCACTCTGTCTGTACTACTATTATACATTATCCTCATTCTGCCTTAACATCAGGGTTTGCCCTCAAACCCGGGAATATTTCTTCATGTGTATAGCGTAAATCAGTAGATTTTGCTTCCATCTCTGCTTCTTTCAACTTAATATAAATTTCACTTTCAAACAACTTGCGTTCGTAGGCTTCCATACTCATAACAACCATATCACCATACCCATTTTTGGTCAAAAAAACAGGTTCTGATGTTTCATGCACAATCCTTGAAATTTCGGCAAAGTTATTACGCAAATCTGAAACCGGTCTAATCTGCGGCATAAAAAACACCTCTCGTCATTAACTTAGCATAATATTATCTTAATTACGCTAATGCGTCAATCTGAGTAAGGTTGAGTGTTTAAGCTTATGGTATGGTTTCAGATCCCCAAAAGGAACAAATGAAAAGCACTTCTTAAAAGCTATTTAAATAAAGTAAGGGAGAATGGATTCATTACGCTTTTTTTAATAATTTTCGAAGGCATGACAGCAAATCCAATTATGCATCATAATCACATCAACAGTACCCCGTTTTTATTTGTTTTAATGGTGTTTATCGTGTCGGCATACTTTATATTCAGGGCAAAATAAACTCATAATTCAATATTACACTTAAGCTATCACTCATGAATCCGAACCGTCCATGGCTGCCGCTTCTCTGATCCGCCGCACAGCGGAAGCGATATCCGCGCTGTCGAATATCGCCGAACCGGCCACCAATACACTAGCGCCGGCCCGCACCACAGCGGCGACTGTGTCCAAATTCACCCCGCCGTCGACCTGGATTTCGGCGTTTAAGCCCCGCTCATCAAGCATTTGCCTGACCGTCCTGATTTTGGGCAGCACCTCCGGAATAAAAGCCTGCCCTCCAAAGCCGGGGTTGACAGTCATCAATAAGACCAGATCCACCAAGGGCAGAATATATTCCACAGCGCCGGGCGGTGTGGCCGGGTTCAACGCCACTCCGGCCCGGACGCCTTTTTCCCGGATCATGGAAAGGATTCGGTGCAGGTGCCGCGCCGCCTCCACATGCACTGTGATTAAGTCCGCGCCGGCGTTGATAAACTGCTCAACGTACAGTTCAGGGTTTTCAATCATCAGGTGGACGTCAAAGCACATGCGGCTTTGCGGCCTGAGCGCCTTCACCACTAGCGGCCCAATGGTAATATTGGGGACAAAATGACCGTCCATAACATCAATATGCAGATACTCAGCCCCAGCCTCCTCGACTTGTATAACATCGTCAAGTAACGCCGCAAAATTCGCGGATAATATAGAAGGTGCCAGTTTGACCATCAATACCGCCTCCTGCCTCTTAATTCCTGCAAAAATTCAACATATTGACGGTAGCGCGATTCTTCAATTCCACCTAGTTCCACCGCTTCCTTGACAGCGCAGCCGGGTTCCTTGTCATGAAGGCAGCCGCCAAAATGACAATTCCCGCTGTACTCTTCCATTTCCGGGAAATAGCGGGCTAATTCCTCCAGTTTTATATCAGGCAAGTCCAGGTTGGAAAAACCGGGGGTGTCTGCCACTAATCCGTCTTCCGGCAGGGGAATCAATTCCACATGGCGGGTAGTATGCTTGCCCCGCTTTAATTTCTCGCTGATCGCTCCGGTTTTTAATGTCAGCTCCGGCATTATGGCGTTTAATATCGTCGACTTGCCGACCCCGGAAGGACCGGCAAATACCGATACTTTTCCCCGCAGCTTCCCCCGCAGTCTGTCCAGCCCCGCCCCGGTCACCGCGCTGGTAACCACCACAGGGTATATTCCCTGGTAGCGGGAAACAAGATCAAACTCGTAATCTTTTATTAGGTCAATTTTATTGAAACAAATCAGCGGGTCAATCTGATTCATGATTGCCGTAATGAGAAAACGGTCAAGCAAGCCTGGATTAGGCTCAGGCTGCCGTACGGAAAAAATAATTATCGCTTGGTCCACGTTGGCGATGGGCGGCCGGAACAGCGCGGAGCGGCGGGGCAATATTTTTACGATCACGCCAACCCGGTCTTGTGTTGGCGCCAGTTCCACCCGGTCGCCAACAAGGACTTGCTGTTTTTCATAACGGAAGCGCCCCCGCAGCGAGCACTCCCATTCACAGTGACCGTCATAAACATAATAATAGCCGCTGTAAGCTTTCCGTACAATGCCCTGTACCAGGTTTTGCCCGCTATTCAAAAGATTCTTCACCTTTCAAGATTTTATCCACATAAACTTGAATAGTAGCTTTGCCATAATAGGGTACTACTTTGACCACTGATTTCTCATTTTTGACAGTGCCGACAAAAGCATCAGTGGTCCCCCGCACATCTTTAACCACGATCCTCAGCTCATGCTCCTTCTTATCGTCATCAAACTTGGCTTCCACACTGGCGGTACGCATTGTCGGACCCGGCCCGTCGCTGACGGTCACCTTCACCGTGGAACCTTCCTGGACCTCTGTATCCTTGGCCGGAATCTGGGTGATCACATGCCCGGAGAAGTAACTGGTACTTTTAACCCTGGTTATATTTTCATCAAGAATTAACTTGAGCTTTTCCAGTTCGGCTTTCGCTTTCTCCACTGTCAGGCCGGTCAGGTCAGGCACTTTATGCGTCATAGGCTGCTTACCCATACTGACATACAGGACTACCGCGCTCCCCTTTGCTAGTTTATCACCGGGTTTGGGCTCTTGCTCCATCACGACTCCTTGCACATAGGTATCGCTGTACTTTTCCTGAACCGGCTCAGCAACGTTTAAATCATTTTTATTGATTACGCTTATCGCATCACTGAGCTTTTGTCCGATGACTGAAGGCACGGTTCGCTGTTCCGCTCCCTGACTGACATTAAGAGTTACGTAGCGGTTGACTTTTATCCTGGTGCCTGCTGTGGGATCCTGGGCAATAACGTTGTCCGCCGGCACGTCGGGATTGTTGCTCCGGGTCACATTTATGTTTTTACTCTTTATACCCTGATCAAGTAAGATACTTTTCGCCTCATCAAGAGTTTTTCCCACGACGGAAGGCATCGTTACTTCTTTGACATTAAAGTAAAACTGATATGCCGCGGCGCCCGCGATAAACAGACCTAAAATTATTAACGCCGCCCAAAGCCAGGCGTAGCTTCTCTTTTTCCCGCGCGCTTCCCTCTCGACGGGCTGGATATCTCCGGCAGTCCCGCGAACAGTGGGAATCACCCTGGTGGCAAATTCATCTTCGGTATCTGTACGCGGTGTGTCTTTGACGCCGGCTCCGGATATATCCTCAAGTTCCCGCGCCATCTGTCTCGCTGTTTCATACCGGCCGGACGGACTCTTCGCCATAGCCCGGGCGATGACTTTTTCCAAGCCCAACGGCACTGCCGGATTCAGCAAGGAAGGGCGTGGCGGCTCATCCTGGATATGCTTCAAAGCG
>MVQK01000258.1 GCA_002067515.1 Pelotomaculum sp. PtaB.Bin013
CTGAGTGATCCGGAAGCGGAGCGTCAGATGGGAATGTTGATGGAGGTAACAAAGGCTGTCAGACATATCCGCAGTGAAATGAACGTCCCGCCCGGCAAACAGGTAGAAGCCTTTCTGGAGGTTCCCCAGAACGCGTCTAGAGAAGTTTTGGAACGGGGAACAGGATATGTTCAAAGCCTGGCAAACGCAAAAGTAGCTATTTATGATGCGTTGCCGGAGAAACCGGAACAGGCTGCTCACGCTGTAACCCGTGGCGTGGAAGTATTTGTCCCGCTAAAGGGCTTGATCGATATTGAGCAGGAAGCCGCCCGGTTGCGTAAAGAACTTGCGGGATTGGAAAAAGACCTGGCAAGGGTTAAGGGCAAGTTGAATAACCAGGGCTTTTTGAGTAAGGCGCCGGCCGACGTGATTGAGAAGGAAAGGAAAAAGGAAGATGAATTAACCGGCAAACAGACAGCCATCAGGGAGAGGTTGTCCATGCTGGTTGGGAAAAATGAATAATTATTGCGCCGGAGGCGGATTATTCTGGACTACAAAGAAGCGTTGGAGTACCTCGCCAACCTGACTAAATTCGGCGTTAATTTTGGTTTAGACCGTGTCGAAGAACTATTAAACCGGTTGGACAGGCCGCATCAAAATTTAAAAATAGCGCATATCGGCGGGACAAACGGTAAAGGTTCCACTACCGCCATGCTGGCAAATATATTGCAGTCGGCCGGATACCGGGTGGGAACATTCACTTCGCCCCATTTGCATTCCTATTGTGAGCGGTTCCGGATCAACGGTAAAAAAATCGGCGAAAGCCGGATAGCCGGTTTGATCACGGAGCTCCAGCCGCATTTGGAGGCAATGGTATCGGAAGGCTTTGAACACCCTACTGAATTTGAAGTATCCACAGCCCTTGCGTTTCTATATTTCTACCGGGAAAAAGTTGATTTTCTGGTGCTTGAAGTGGGTATGGGAGGGGCAGTTGATTCTACGAATGTAATTACACCGGTACTTTCCGTCATTACCAATGTGAGCATAGACCATACGGATTACTTGGGGAAATCGATTAGAGAAATCGCCGGGGTTAAGTCCGGTATCATTAAACCAGGTGTTCCGACAGTGACGGCGGCTGCTGGAGAGGCACTGGCAGTGCTCTCGGAGACATGCCGGGAGAGAGGCTCCCCGCTGACGCTGGTAGGACGCGACATTACCTGGAAGCATCAGTCCACATCCCTCGCCGGACAGCAGTTTTCGGTTCAGGGACGCCGGTATTTATACGAGAATCTGTGGTTGCCCCTGATTGGCAGACACCAGCAAATTAACGCTGTTTGTGCAATAGCGGCGGTGGAAATACTGATTGACCAGGGCTTGACAGTAAACGACAGGAACGTGCGGGACGGTCTCGCGGCCACGTGCTGGCCGGCTAGACTGGAAATTATGCGCAGGGAACCGTACGTGCTGATTGACGGGGCGCATAACTTTGCAGGCGCCCGGAGCCTTCGCCAGGCGTTGGAAGATTATTTTCCGGATAAAAAAGTTGTTCTGGTTATCGGCATGCTGGAAGACAAGGAGCGAGCCAAGGTAGTGTCGGAACTGGCCCCGGCGGCAAGGGCGGTCGTCGTGACCAGACCGGACAACCCGCGAGCCGGGAATTGGCGGGAGATGGCCGTGGAAGCGCGTCGTTTCACCCCGGATGTTTATCTGGCGGAAGAAATCGAGGGTGCTTTAAATAAAGCGCTTTCAATAGCCGGGCCCGACGAGTTGATATGTGTCACCGGATCGTTTTATATGGTGGCGGAGGTTCGGGAATTGCTATTAAAATAAGGCGGTTGGTGTCAATGAATTGCCCCTGGACAGTGTGGTGGAGATAGAAATGATTGTACAGGTAAAAGAACCTTAAAGAATTCGTTTAGCCTGTTGGTAAGTATCGCTTCTGCCTTGATTTACGAAAAATAACATTTTTTTAATATTTTCGTCAAACCTTGTCATCAAATATTTAAAATGATAAACTGTTAAATAGTGCATGTGCTTGTTTCTTTAGTTAGCCGGGGGATGTTTTATGGCAAAAGGTTTTAAAAACTACAGCAATGTTTGGGTTTTAGTACTGCTCCTGCTGGTTGGCGGATTGACCGGGAGCGCTATCGGGAACGCCCTGGCCCCGTTTTTGCCCTGGTTGAAAGCTACCTCAACCATAGGTTTAAAGCCATTTACGCTGGACTTGCAGTTTTTTAACCTGACCTTTGGTTTTACTTTTGCATTAAGTCCACTAACAGCATTGGGACTTTTACTGGGTTATTTTATTTACAGGCGGGTGTGAAACAATAAAAGAAATAATTCTCGCGTCTTCCTCTCCGCGCCGTTCGGCCTTATTGGAACAAATTGGTTTGAATTTCCGGGTTATCGTATGTGATCTGGAAGAACATACTCCACCGGGGCTGCAACCTTTTGAAGTTGTTGAACGCCTCGCTGCC
Source organism: Pelotomaculum sp. PtaB.Bin013 (assembly GCA_002067515.1). Classification (GTDB taxonomy): domain Bacteria; phylum Bacillota; class Desulfotomaculia; order Desulfotomaculales; family Pelotomaculaceae; genus Pelotomaculum_D; species Pelotomaculum_D isophthalicicum. Next base: position 2,460 of record MVQK01000258.1, read on the forward strand.
AGGAAGGCCATGTTTGTAGCGGATAGATTGACGGAGGGGATTGTCATCGGGGCCGATACCGTGGTGGTATGGCGCGGGCAATTGCTTGGCAAGCCGTCCTGTGAGCAAGATGCCGTAGAGATGTTGAAACGCTTGCAGGGCAGCGCACACGAAGTATTTACCGGGGTTGCGCTGGTAGATGCCGGCAACAATAAAGTTGAAGTGAGCCATGAGAAAACCCGGGTAATATTCAGGCCGCTGGACGAGGAAGAGATCCGGCGGTACGTCTCCACCGGCGAGCCGTCGGATAAAGCCGGCTCTTACGGTGCTCAGGGGATTGGCGCGATTTTTATTGAACGCATTGAAGGATCTTATACAAATATTGTCGGTCTCCCTATGTCCAAGCTTTCCCTGATGCTAAAAAAATTTGGCTATGATATTCTGTAACCAAGGTTTCTGTTAGGAGATGGACCTTTGGCTTTATCAGGCGATCGTCCAACTATTAAGGAACTTCCGGCAGAAATGCGACCCCGGGAAAGATTATTGAAAGAAGGGGCCGGAGCGCTGTCGGAAATAGAACTTTTGGCTATTCTTTTAGGAACCGGTTCTCCTGAAAATACTGTGCTGGAGTTAGCTTCCTTGATTTTGACGCGCTTTAGAAGTCTCCGCTTGCTGGTAGATGCCACGATTGAAGAACTGAGCGAGATTAAAGGCGTTGGGCTAGCTAAAGCAAGCCAGGTAAAGGCGGCGCTGGAACTGGCCAGGAGGCTGTCCCGTTTTACCAGCCAGCCCCGTCCGGTGATTAAATCACCCGCAGATGCAGCCGGGTTGGTAATGGAGGAGATGCGCCATCTTGATAGGGAGCATTTCAGGGCCTTGCTGCTAAACACCAGAAATCAGGTTGTTGCTAACGACGAGGTGTCGATTGGCACACTAAATACTTCCAGTGTGCATCCTAGGGAACTTTTCCGCAATGCGATTAAAAGAAGCGCCGCGTCGTTGGTTTTGGTCCACAACCACCCCAGCGGCGACGCCACTCCCAGCAAAGAGGACCTGGATGTAACCAGAAGACTTTGTGAGGCCGGGAGAATCATTGGCATTGAAGTCTTGGATCATATTATTATCGGCGATAACAAATTCACCAGCTTTAAGGCAGAAGGGCTTATTTGATTTTTAGATTTTGCATTATACGCAGAAAGGGGCCGGGAAATGCGCGTCGGTCTGTTTTCAAAAGACATGGGTATGGATTTGGGTACAGCCAACTCCCTCGTATATGTCAAAGGAAAGGGTATAGTTATCCGTGAGCCTTCGGTAGT
>MVQK01000259.1 GCA_002067515.1 Pelotomaculum sp. PtaB.Bin013
CCTGGTTGCCGGCCGGGTTGCCGTTTTAGAAAAAGGGAGATTAGTCGCTTACGGCGACACAGAAGAGGTCCTGCGTCGAAAAGATCTCCAGACCCTGCCCGGCGTCATGTTGCCGGACTATTTGAAATTAATTTATACATTGGCCGGACGCGGTCAAAATGTAAATCCCGGAATCATCACCCTGGCGGAGGCAGAGCTGGAAATAGCAAAACTCCTTGAGGAGAAAAACAAATGAAGCAAATGAAACAAAAACAACAAGAGCAACAAAAGCAACAAGCGAGAGGATTAAAGCTGGGCCAGTTTGTCCTGGGCAATTCAGTCATCCACCAGCTCGACCCCAGGACCAAAATAATCGGCTGTTTTGTCGTCATCTTCTCAGTATTAATGAATTTCAAGTGGTACGTGATCTTGCTCAATATCTCCATCATTATAGCGGTCATTTTATTGTCGCAAGTAAAAATAGCCAGGATTCTGCGCGGTCTGCGCAAGCTCAGGTACTTGTTTCTGTTTTCGTTTATCTTTCAGTCAGTTCTCACATCAGGCGAGCCGGTTTTTCACCTGGGCGGCGTTAGTGTGACCAGAGAGGGCATCGCCCTGGGCACGTCCACGATATTTCGCCTGCTGATCCTGTACCTGGCTTCTTCCCTGCTGACCATGACCACGTCGCCGCTGAAACTGGCCTCCGGGATCGAGTCCCTGCTCTCGCCGCTGCACTACCTGCGGATACCCGTGAGCCAGTTTTCCATACTCATCAGCACCGCTTTAAGATTTATTCCGACCATTATCGAAGAAGCGGAGACCATAACGCGCGCCCAGAGGTCCCGCGGCGCGCAGTTTAACTCGCCGCGCGTGACCACCCGCCTGAAAAGCTACACAGCCGTCCTGATCCCGCTGCTGGCGGCGTCGCTGCAGCGGGCCAACGACCTGGCCGTCGCCATGGAGAGCAGGTGCTACACCGGCGGCTCCAGCCGGATCAGAACCGGCAGCCTGCGTTTTAAGGGAAAAGACAGACTGGCGATAGGGCTGGTTTCTCTGGCCTTTGTACTGTCAATTGTGCTGATATAAGACTAATAAATTTATAAGACTAATAAATTGGGGACATTCCTTCCCGAAATTGTCAAAAAGTAAAGGATTTAGGGCAAAACAGAAGGTGTGTCCCCTTACCTTAGAAAGGATGATGTTCCATGTTTACCGGCAGAAAAAACCTTTTTGCGAAGTCAGGCGTCTTTTTACTGTTGTTTTTATTCTTTGTCTCCGCGGCCTTTGCGGCGCAGGGAGGCGAAAAATCATCATCTCCCGGCATACCCGGTCAAAAACCGTTGAGCTTCGTCTCAATTTCTCTTGTTGACGGCGGCAATGTGCAGGACGCCGCCGACGTGCCCACGGAACCGAAGTTCAAACTGGAATTCGACAAGAACGTGGTCAACAGCACCATCTGGGAGATCAACCGGAATTGCTTCAGCCTGTTTTCTGAAAATGGCGAAAGCATCCCGCTCAAAGTGACCAAGGTGGACGACACCATTGATTTTTCCCAGAGAAACAACGTATTCGTCCAGCCGTCAAGCCCTTTAAGTCCCGGAACGTCATATACTTTAAAGGTGTCACCGGCCCTGAAAGCGAAAAACGGCGTTTCCACCCTCGGAGGAACCACAGCCGGGCAGGGGGTGAGCATTTCCTTCAAGACGCAGGGACAGGCGATATCACAGCCGGTAACTCAGCCTGTTGCGCAGCCTGCGGCACAAACCACAACGCAAACCGCCGCCCAACAGCCAACCCGGTCTGATTCTCAGCCTGCCCCGCCGGGCGAACAGAACACCGCGCAAACAAACAGGGAAAACACGCAGACCCAAGCCAACGCCGGCGGCGGTAGTGGCGCAGAAAACGTGAACACTACAGGAAACGCGGGCAGTCCGGGAACGACAGCGGAGCAACAGCAGGTCGCCGCGAATACAGGCGGGGAAAGCGCCGCACAAAACGCGGCGTCCGGGCAAACAGGAAAGCCGGAGAGCCCCGCGCAAGCCGGCATGGGGCTGGATTACACTAGCTTGCTGACCATTTTGACCGTGGTTTTAATCGCCGGCTGGATAGCTGTGGAAATGTTTGTCAAGAAGAAAAAGAGGGGTTAATTTTAGCATGCTAATTAAATGACCTCTTTGTGGTATAATGGAGCAAAGGGGGGTTTGAACTCTATGGACCTAATAATTAAATATAATGCCATTGAGGCTATAAAGAAATTGCCTGATGGGTGTTCCGCCGAAGATATTATGTATCAGATATAACTTTATAGTATATAGTTTTAGTGGTGATGGGAAGTTGGTGGAAATAATAGCTGTTGTACATGCTGCTCGTAATCTTTTAAAACTTGCACATGGTGAGTGGGAACTACAATAAATTGATGGTTTGTCATAATCTAAAAAAACTTTTGCAATTTTATTGCAAAAGTTTTTTTCGTCGACGCAGAACGACATTATTCTCATGAGTTGTATGATAAAATAATCATGGTGAGTATCATAATGGTAAGCCAAGACTAATTTCCCATGACCATCAGGTATTTTGTCCGAATTATTTTGGAATTTAATATTTTTTATCCGAGTCTTCCCGCCTGTGGTATTTCAGACTATGGCGGCCAGACCATTGGGTTTAACTGGAAACGGTTAGGCCTCCCGGTGCGGAAAGGATAGGTTTTTAGGAAGAAAGCTTTGTCCTTTATATAACCGGGCAAAGCTTTTATTTTTTAATACTGATTAATCTCCGAGCCTAATGACCTAAAGCTTCTACTAAGCCACGGTATTAGGCCGGGGTGTACAGGGAAACCGGTATGCCTTCCATTGCGAAAAGGAGAGTTTTGATTCGGCTTATTGTGCCGGGCCGACTTTGTTTTTCGCAAAGCTGGCCCGGCATGACTTTTTTCTAAAAGGTAAAGCATGTGCAAATTATTAAAAACTAAAATACCAGGTGATGTATTAAAACTTGTCACTGGTTCCGGCGCAGCACAATTGTTCGTAGTGATCAGCATGCCTGTTCTAAGCAGGATTTATGCTCCCGGTGACTTTGGTATTCTGGGCGTGTTCATGTCCACAGTAACGATCTCCGCCGTGTTTGTAACCGGCCGGTATGAAACGGCCATTCCAATACCGGATGCGGACAGGGATGCCTGGGGCTTATTAAAACTTACCTTGTATCTAAGTTTTTTCACGCAAATACTCTTATATTTGGTCTTGTTTTGCTGGCGCCCAGGCGTATTGCAATCTTTAAGCTATTTAAAATGGTTAATTCCGGTTGGGATATTCATCATGGTGGTAATAACCGCCACTGAGTTCTGGCTAAACAGGAAAGGCCAATTCGCCCTGGTTGCCGGGAGCAGGATGGCGGGAGCCGTGGTCCTCTCGTTATCGCAAATTTTATTTGGAATAAAAGGTTTCGGGATGAAAGGTCTGCTTTTAGGTTTTATTTTGGGACTGATGTCAACAGCCGCAATAAACATGTGGAAATCTTTAAAAATAAAACCTCCGGAACCGGTATGCGTGGTTGATCTGGCTAAATCTTATATGAGATTTCCTAAATATTTACTGGCGGCCCAGGTATTTAACACCGGCGCCAATCATTTACCCGCACTAATAATAGGGAACTATTTAGGAACAGCGGCGGCGGGGTTATACACAGTCGGATATCGCGCGATGGGTGTTTTAGACTTGGTTGCGACCGCGGTGAGCCAGATTTTTTATCCGCGGGCGGCCAGG
>MVQK01000260.1 GCA_002067515.1 Pelotomaculum sp. PtaB.Bin013
GGCCGGCTGCGGCGGCTCAAAGCCGGCAACCACCACGACAACTTCCGCGCCGGATAAAGATAAGGACTACGTGGTTAATCTGGGCTATTACAACTGCGATCATATGACCGCCGCCTGCATTGCCAAGGACGCGGGAATTTTTAAGGAACTGGGGCTCAAGGTCAACGTTACGGGCAACGGCAAGGTGCCTGAAGCAATGGCGGCGGGTCAGATGGACGTCGGCTATATCGGAACGGAAGGTTTGATGAGGGCTTACTTGAAAGGTTCCCCCATTTTTGTAGCCGCCAACAACCACCTGGGAGGCTCTTACTACCTGGTTGCTTCAAACAATATTCCTGATGCCAAGGGCCTGGTGGGCAAGAAAGTGGCTCTTGGCACTGACGCTGAAAAGAACGATTCCTGCTGGGTCCGCATGGCTAATGAAGCCGGCATCCCGGCCGATTCAAAGAGCTACGAGAACTTTGACATGGCTGATAAAGACGAGTTCATGGCCATGAAAGCCGGACAACTAGCCGGATACCTCTGCTGCGACCCATGGGGGTCGATGGCTGAGTACGATCAGTCCGGACATATCGTACAGCCGCTCGGCAAACTGCCCAACGGTGAATGGGGTTCTTGCTGCGTTTATTCCATGAACCAAAACTTTGCCAAGGAGCACCCGGAACTCGCTAAAAAGATGATCCTGGCGCATGCAAAGGCAATCGAATATGTATACACCCATCCGGTACAATCGGCGGAAATATTTGCAAACAACTATTTCGTGCCCGTGGAAGTAGGCCTGATGACCATCTACAAGAAAACTGTCGGTGAAGGCAGAACGCTTACCTGGAAGGTCGACACCAAAAACTTTATGGACGAGATTAACTACGAGATGAGCGTGAAAACTCTCGACAAAGCGCCTGGAATTGACGAATTCATCCAGACCAAGCTGCTTGACGAAAGCGGCGCCGGTAATTTCGACACCTTTATCAAGGAAAAGGTAGACCCGGTATTCCCACTAGGCATGTCATACGAAGACTGGAAAAAGAAAGCCTACGAAATGGCAGGCAAGCAGCCTGCCTAAAAAAGTAATTTTTACTGCAAATGTTTAAATACAAAGCTTTGATAAAAAAGCAACTAACTTTATAAGGAGAGAATTTCGTGAATAAAAAATTCAGGACAGCCATGCTGCTTATCGTATCAATCAGCCTGCTGGCGCTAATGGCCGACTGCGGCGGCTCAAAACCGGCATCAGTAAATAAAGCCGCGAACACAGCCATACCGGAAAAAGATAAAGATTACGTGGTGAAGCTTGGTTATTACGACTGCGACCATATGACCGGCGCCTGCATCGCCAAGGACGCGGGGATATTCGATGAATTAGGCTTAAAAGTAAATGTGATCGGGAACGCCAAAGTACCCGAAGCGATGGCGGCCGGCCAGATGGACGCCGGATACGTGGGCAACTCTCGCATGATGCGCGCGTTTTTACAGGGTTCTCCCATCGTCGTCGGCGCCAACAACCACATCGGAGGCTCTTTCTACCTCATTGCCAGCAACGATATCAAGGAGCCGCAGGATTTATTGGGCAAAAAACTGGCCGCCGGGACAGATCCGGAAAAAAACAGCGCCTCCTGGATTTCCATGGCTAAAGGGCTTGGACTGCCGATCGAGGGTAAATATTATGAAGTGTTGAATATGGCCGACAAAGATGAGTACTTTGCCCTCAAGGCAGGAAAATTGGACGGGTATACAGCCTGCGACCCCTGGGGCTCGATGGCCCAATACGAAAAAACAGGCCATATCCTTGCCGTTAGCGGCAAATTACCCAGCGGGGAATGGGGCGAATGCTGCGCCTATAACTTAAATAAAAATTTTGCCAATGAACACCCGGAATTGGCCAAACTGATGATCCTCGCGCATACCAGAGCGATAGAGCACATGTATCTCAAACCTGTTCGCTCGGCTGAAATTTTCGCGGATAACTACAAAGTGCCCGTGGAAGTCGCCTTAATGACCATGTGGAAGAAAACCGTCGCCGAGGGCAGGACAATCACATGGAAAATTGACTTGAACAACTGGCAAAGACAAATAGATATGGAACTGGGCTATGGAACACTTGACAAGGCGCCAAACGTGAATGAATTTATCCAGGCTCAGTACCTGAACGAATGCGGGGCCGATGACTTCGACAAATTCATCAAAGAAAAGGTTGACCCGGTCTTCCCGGTAGGCATGTCCTATGAAGAATGGAAAGCCAAGGCTTATCAACTGGAAGGCAAAAAAGCTTAATTACCGGTATGAAAAAATTCTTTTTCATACCGGCAGTTGTCGCCCTGCTGCTGGTAATAGCCTGCTCAGCCTTTCCACAGCGGGAAGAGCGCGGCGGGAAGGTGAAAATCGGGGCGCCTGACGACACAGGCGGCATGATCATTCACTACCTGTTGAACGAAAAGGGCTACGGGGGCGTTGAGGTGCGGAACGATTTTGAACTGTACCCGGTGAAGGATTGCTGTTCCAGCACCTCCCAGTGGGCTTTAAGCACCAATCTATATGACCTGGCCGTCATGTGTCCCGACGCGGCTGAAAGCCTGCTGGAAAAAGACAGCCGGTTTGAAGTGGTCAGCCCGTGCCTGATCAATTCTGACATAGTTGTTCTTAAAGCAGGGCTTACCCCCCAAAAAATCGGGGTTTCCCAGAACCGTACCCACCAGGAGCGGATAGTAGCTGAACTTTTTGGCGGCGATTGCGCCGCCGTGCCGGTGCTGCCGGCTGCCATTCCCTTTGCTTATGAGAAAAACGCGGTCGACGGGGTGGTCGTGGATGCTTTAAGGGGCTTTACCATGCCTGGAGACAAACTGCCGCCTGCCGCCGGGAGCGGCGGCCATGTCACCTATGTGCTGGTGGTAAACAAGAGTTTTAAGGAAGACCCGCGCTATCAAGAATTCCTTCACTTGTATCAGGAGTCGGTTGAAGATCTTAATAACCCGGATGTTCTTATGGAAGAGATCCGGCAATATAAAAATATTGACTTTACACGAAAGGAGGTGGAGTCTTGGATCCGATTGGGGATAAGGTACGTGTTTACAATTCCAGAAATGCGCGGTTGATGCGCGAGAAAGTCATGAGCTCGCTCAGCCAAAAACAAACATTGTACCGTCTGATTACAATCGCGGCGGTTTTTGGCATCTGGCAATTGGCCGCCAACCACTACCACAGCGAATTCCTGATGCCGTCTCCCTGGAAAACTATGGTTACCTTAACCTCCGTCGTGCATGATCCGGATGTGCTTAAAAACCTGCTTCTTACTTTGAAGAGAGTTTTGACTGGTTTCCTCTACGCCATGGCTATCGGGATACCGCTGGGCTTTCTCATGGGCTACTCAAAGGCGGCCATGCAAATGCTCGACCCGTTGATTGATTCCCTCAGGCAAATACCGATCATGGCCTGGGTGCCGCTGACCATAGTCTGGTTCGGTCTCGGTGACGGGCCCACAGTGTTTCTAATTGCCTTCACCGGGACTTTCCCCATCGTTATGAATACCATTGCCGGGGTGCAGAAGATATCCGGTGATTACTATAACGCGGCCCGCAGTATGGGCGCCGGGCCCTGGAGCATATTCGCGCACATTATCGTTCCCGCTTCATTGCCGGATATCCTGATCGGGGGCAGAATAGCCGTCGGGTTGGGCTGGATGTCGGTTATATGAGCGGAATTCATCGCGACGAGTGCCGGTTTCGGCTACTCCATGGTGGAAGCGC
>MVQK01000261.1 GCA_002067515.1 Pelotomaculum sp. PtaB.Bin013
CCGCACATGTGAGATGGCATGCGCCGCGTTTCACGCCAGTCCGCGATATAGCAGCCTTAATCCGTACAGGTCCCGGATTAGGATGATTATCAACGAACAGAATGATGAGTGGGTTGCGGTTCGTGCCACTGATTACAGTAAAGCCGAATGTGACGGCAGACGCACCTATACGATTAAAGGAAGAGAATTCAGTGAGTGCAGCTTCTGCGGTACGATCTGCCCGGCCAGGGATTTGTTTAAAGAACCCGATTCCGGTCTCCCTCTCAAATGCGATATGTGTGAAAGCGATCCGCCGCTGGAAGTGCCTATGTGTGTTCAGGCGTGCCAGCATGAAGCCCTGACTTACGAAGAAAAGGAAGTGTGGGTTGAAGCTGAAGAACAGGTGAAGCCGGCCGAGATGGAACTATCTTTGAAATCACTGATAGACAAATATGGGTTGGAGAAGCTGGCGAATACTGTTGCCCGGATGGCGCAGAAGGGATAAAAATAATGTGAAAGAAGAGGAAAAATCGTGGAGACTGTAGCCCCATTCAAAGAAGTCATAGAAGAGATCAAAGGGTATGGTGGAGAAGCAGTCAAATACTGCTATCAGTGCGGAAAATGCGATACTGTCTGCCCCTGGAACAAGGTGAGAAAGTTCAGTATGCGCAAGCTGATCCGAGAGGCTACATTCGGTCTGACAGAGATAGAACACGAAGAAATCTGGCGTTGCACCACCTGCGGAAAGTGCGCCCTGAAATGCCCCAGGGACGTAAAGCAGATCGAAGACATGAAAGCCCTGCGCAGGATGGCCTCCGGATATGGCGTTTTCCCAGCCGCCGTCAAGCCGGTCCGCGGCGTGAGCGCGGGCCTTGCCGCGGAAGGCAACCCCTTCGGAGAAAGCCGGAAAAACAGGGCGGATTGGGCCAAGGGCCTCTCTGTAAAAACATTCGAAGAAGGAATGGAATATTTGTATTTTCCCGGCTGCTACCTCTGTTATGACCCAAGATTAAAGAAGGTAGCGCAAGCCACAGCCAGCATCCTCAACAAAGCGGGAGTGGATTACGGGATCCTGGGTGAACAGGAGAACTGCTGTGGAGAAAGCATCCGCAAAACAGGCAATGAGGAATTGTTCAAAAAATTAGCCAGGGAAAACATCAAGACCTTTATCGATAACGGAGTCAAGAAAATCCTGGTCAACTCCCCTCATTGCTACCATACCTTCAAGAACGAGTATGCCGAGTTCGGCGTGAACTTTGAAGTGATCCATATTTCCCAGTATTTATTCCAGCTGATTAACGAGGGAAAACTGCAGATCAGCAAGGAGTATGCGAAGAAGATTACGTATCATGACCCGTGTTACCTCGGCCGGCATAACGGCGTATATGACGAGCCGCGAGGCGTCTTAAAGAAGATACCCGGTTCAGAGTATATTGAGATGGTCGAGACGCGGGAAGAAAGCCTCTGTTGCGGAATGGGCGGAGGCAGGATTTGGATGGAAACCCATGCTGCCGACCGGTTTGCCAACCTCAGATTAAATGAAGCCATCGGGGTTGGGGCTGAGGTGCTCGTTACCGCCTGCCCGTATTGCATCACTATGTTTGAGGATAGCAGGGCGGTCTTGAATTATGACGACGTCATTCAGGTCAAGGACATCACGGAGATCCTCCAGGAGGTGATTTAGATTACCGGGAAGCTAAGCATGCAGGAAGCGATTGGCGTGAGGGATCGGTGAATAACCGCCGACCTCCCACTCCACCGTACGTACCGTCCGGTATACCGTCAAGATGAACGTAACTAGTGAATACCTTTGTGATACTTGCGAAACCTAAACTGACGAAATATTTGTTAGTGAGAGTATGATTCAGGATTGGGTTACTGGATATTCTCCAGTAGCCCTTTCTTGTTATTTTCATTATTTTCACTTTGCGCCGCTGCATCCAGATATACATCCGGAGTCTGCGCCTTATCCATTAATCGAGGTTTGCCGCAGCGTTCTTCATGTCTGCTTATATACATTCTATTGGCGGTGTTGGATAAATGAAGTTTAAACAGTTGGAAACATTTTTAGGGGTGGCTGATCAACAAAGCTTTACCATGGCAGCCTATCAGCTTAATATTAGCCAACCGGCAGTAAGTTTTCAAATCAAGGCGCTTGAGGATGCTCTTGATGTAACTTTATTCAAGCGTGAGGATAAGAAAATGGTATTAACCGATGCCGGGCAACTGCTTTATCCTGAAGCGAAACAAATTTTCATGCATTACCAAAAAATCAAGGCCGAATTAGACAACCTGAAAGGGCTGAAAAAGGGACACGTGGTTGTAGGCGCCGGTCAAATTCCGGGGGAGTACCTTCTTCCGCTTTTGATCGGGGCATTTAAAAAAAGTTATCCTGGTATTCGAATTACACTTAAGATGTCTGGAAGCGGGCAGGTGGAGCGCTGGATCAAGGAGCGGGAGGTCGATCTGGGTATTACCGATGTGCCCGTGGATAGTGAAGATATTGAATGCTTCACCTGGTTGCAAGATCGACTAATATTAATTGTTTCGCCTACACATCCGTGGGTGAATTCAGGCACTATAAAAATCTCCGATTTGAAGAGTGAAAAGATGATTTTTTGCGAACAAGGGTCGGGGACCCGCCGGGCTGTTGAACAAAAATTGGCTGAATATAACATTGAAACCGGTGAGATAGCGGCGGGATTGGAGTTGGGAAGTACTCGAGCTGTAATCACGGCAGTCAAAGCGGGCCTGGGGGTAAGTATTGTATCCAGGTTTGCCGTGCGGGAATCGTTAAAATTGGGATTGGTGAGGGAAGTGCGGGTGGCTGGCTTTGATTTATGGTGCAATCTTTATCTAGTCCGGCACACTCAAAGAATGGGAGGGTTTGCTATTGATGCCTTCACCAGTTTTATCAATAACCGAGATATTCTAAATCAGCTTTCGTAGTTAATAAACCCATACTGACGTGGTAAATGATTTAAAAAGAGATCCCGTATCACTATCAAAGTGGTACGGGATTGCTATTTAAATCATTATTTTCAGCCATTTGCGGGTTTTTAACAATGCCTCTTATTGTTGTTCAAATCATGATATTTTAGGTTATGCTTCCACGCTTCTGCCGGTTGAAACACTTTTCCCGGAAGATAAACCCTCTTGCTCATGGTCTTCTTTAACCAAAATCGGGAAGTTTTCTACTACAAACAAGTAGGCTAAAGCTAAAACGCTCCACATGCCTAAAGTAATCAGCCACTCCCAGATGCTGGGGAAGTAATGGCCGCCCGCGCTTTGAGCCATCCCTGTAAAGACCACGTTCATGCGGTTGAACACGACACCTGCTACTACTAAAATTGATGCGGTTAAAACACCCCATTGCGTGTTGCGGATGGCGGGAATTGCGTACATAAAGATGGGAACCAGAACAAATAAGATCATTTCCACTAAAAACATGTTGCTTTCGAAAGAGCCGTTAAAAGCCATGGAGTATACGCCGCGGTAGTTCAAGTCAATCATCTTAACAATAAAGTAGACAATCAACATACACATGGTAACTTTAGTGAGGCTTGAGAAAATCGGCGTTTCCGGTTTTCTGTTATAGGCTCTTGCCGCCAGCGTTCCTTCTATAGTCACCATCGCCGGTCCCAGGAAGAAGGCGGACCAGACAAAGAAGAACGGTATAATCATAGACCACCATAACGGGTTAAGCCGGTCAACTGTTACAATATAAAGCGAGCCCAGTGACGACTGGTGCAAAGTGGGT
>MVQK01000262.1 GCA_002067515.1 Pelotomaculum sp. PtaB.Bin013
GGTCCCACCAGGCCCTGTTCCGGCAAGAGGCAGTGCTCGATGCCCATGCGGCCCACCTCGAAATAATTAACTAAGTCGTGCTTCCGGGAAAATTGCTTTAAAAGCATGGCTTGTTCCGCCGACTTGATGTCCTTATTCGGAGTGAAGTGGTCGGGAACCAGGGTAATCCGCTCCCGGTCAAACACGTCTTTAACCCCTATTTTTTCAAATTCTTTAATGGCCACCGGCGCTGTAATATCGTTGGCCAGCACAAAATCCACGCGGGCGTTGATTAGTTCCCCGGGTGTTACTTGCTCCTTGCCGGCATGCGCCGCCAGAATTTTTTCGGTAATGGTCATCGGCATATAGATTCACCCCGCTTGCATTTATTCAGTAGTCAGTAGTCAGAATTCAGAATTCAGAATATTAAAGAACTATTAACCAATCTTTTATTCTGACTCCTGAATCCTGAATTCTGACTCCTGACCCTAAAATAGTTACTCTATATCTATTTTTTCAACCGGCCGGTTATCCCAGACCAGTTTGTTTACCGCATTGACGTAAGCCTTGGCGCTGGCGTCAAGAATATCGGTGCTGATGCCACGGCCGACGTAAACCTTTTGCCCGTCCATGGTGATTTTTAAGGTCACATCTCCCAACGCGTCCTTGCCGGAGGTGATGGCGTTAATCCCCCAGTTGACCATTGTGCAGCTCATACCGGTGATTTTATCCACCGCTTTACAAATCGCGTCTACCGGGCCGTTGCCGCAAGCAGCCTCTTCCAACCGCTGGCCGTCCCGTTGCAATACTACGGTAGCGGTGGGCACCACGGTGGTACCGCTGGAAATATGCAGGTAATTAAGCGTGTAGGTATGCGGCGCTTTGCGTATTTCTTCCTCTATAATGGCTTCCAGGTCATCGTCGGTAATATCTCTCTTTTTGTCGGCCAGTTTTTTGAAACGGGCAAAGGCGTTCTTCAGTTCCTCGCTGGAAAGGTTGTAACCGAGCTCTTCCAGCCTCTGACGGAAGGCGTGGCGCCCGGACAGTTTTCCCAGCACCAGATTGCTTTTACTGATACCAACCATCGCCGGGCTCATAATTTCATAGGTGGTGCGCTCTTTAATAACACCGTCCTGGTGAATACCCGACTCGTGAGCGAAAGCGTTTTTGCCTACTACCGCCTTATTTGCCTGGACTTTCATCCCGGTCAGATTGCTCACCAACCTGCTGGTGCGGTAAATTTCCTCGGTGTGGACACCGGTGTACAGGCTGAACAGGTCCTTGCGGGTACGAAGGGTCATCACTAATTCCTCAAGAGCGGCGTTGCCTGCCCGTTCTCCGATTCCATTAATGGTACCCTCCACCTGGCGTGCGCCGTTCATCACCGCGGCAAGCGAGTTTGCCACAGCCAGACCGAGGTCGTTGTGGCAGTGCACGCTGACAATCACTTTTTCGATGCCTTCAACCTTATGGCAGATGGTATCGATAAATTTTCCCCATTCCTCAGGAACAGCGTAACCCACCGTATCCGGTATGTTCACCACAGTGGCTCCCGCTTTGATGGCAGCCGCCAGAACCTGGCATAAATAATCCAAATCAGATCGTGAAGCGTCCATCGTGGAAAATTCAACGTCGGCCGTGTAAGACTTGGCACGTTTAACCGCCGCGACCGCCGCTTCCAGCACCTGCTCCCTGGTCATCCGCAACTGGTGCTCCAGATGAATGTCAGATGTAGAAATAAAAGTGTGGATGCGCGCCTGCTCGGCGTGACGCACCGCTTCCCAGGCCCGGTCAATATCTTCAAAGTGAGTTCTGGCCAGCCCGGCCACTGCCACGCCCTTGACCTCCCGGGCGATGGTACGGACAGCCTCAAAGTCGCCGGGCGAAGATATTGGAAAGCCTGCTTCAATAATATCTACTCCAAGTTTGGCAAGTTGCCTGGCTATCTGTATTTTCTCGTCCACATTCAGGCTTGCGCCGGGCGACTGCTCTCCGTCCCGCAAAGTGGTGTCGAAAAGATAAACACGCTGGCTCATGATTTCCTCCAAATTATTATCCTGTTAATCTATCGCTTCATTAATATTTGATCCCGCCAATACCATGGGTAGTACGTTTTCTTTACCACCAATCAGACAGTTTACCATAACCGGTCCGGGAGAAGCCAGCACTTCAGGCAGTATGTCAACCAGTTGCTCCGCAGTTTCAACAGTATACCCCGCCATGCCGTAAACCCTGGCAAGCGCCGCAAAGTCCAAGTCAAACCGGAAGTCTACCGCTATATAACGCTTTTCGCAGTAATACTCCTGTTGCTGGCGAACCATACCGAGTTGCCTGTTGTTCATGACAAAAATCTTCAAAGGCAGTTCCTGCTCCATCGCAGTGCCTAACTCTTGCAGCGTCATCTGAATACTGCCGTCACCGGTGATTAGTATAACTTTTTGGCCGGAAGCGCCCATTTGCGCCCCGATTGCCGCCGGCAGGCCAAACCCCATCGTGCCCAAACCGCCGGAAGAGATAAAACTGCGCGGCTCCTTAAATTTGTAATACTGGGCGGTCCACATCTGATGCTGCCCGACATCGGTAACCACAACTGCGTCGCCGCCTGTTGATTCACACAGTTTTTCAATGACAAACTGCGGTTTTAACGCTCCGTCCATACTGTAATCAAGCGGGTATTCCTTTTTCAATGCCTGCACCCGCGCCGTCCATTCAGCATTTTTCCTTTTCTTTAGCAACTGCAGAAGTTTTTCCAGAACCTGCTTGACATCTCCTACGATTGGCAGGCTCGCTTGCACATTTTTGCTAATTTCCGCCGGATCAATGTCGATGTGAATAATCTTGGCGTCAGGAGCGAAACCTTCAATATTAGCCACAACACGGTCGTCAAACCGGGCGCCCACGGTAATTAGACAATCGCACTCAGTGACAGCCTGGTTGGCGTAGCGGGTACCATGCATGCCCAACATCCCCAGGAAAAGAGGATGGTCGCCTGGGAAACAGCCCAATCCCATTAATGTATGCGTCACCGGCGCGGAAATAGTCTCGGCCAATTCCTTCAATTCCGGGGCGGCGTTAGAGATTCTGACCCCCCCGCCGGCATAGATCACCGGGCGTTTGGATTCCATAATAACTTTACTGGCCTGGTTTATCATGGCCGGATGCCCTTTGTAGGTGGGCTTGTAGCCAGGCAGATGAATGTTTTTAGGATAAGCAAACTTTATCTTGGCCTGAGCCACGTCTTTGGGCAAATCGATCAACACCGGACCAGGCCGGCCTGTCGCCGCAATATGAAATGCCTTTCTGACAACCTGAGGCAGCTGTTTCGGATCCTTTATTAAAAAGTTGTGTTTGGTAACCGGTAAGGTGATGCCGGTAATATCAACTTCCTGAAAGGCGTCGGTGCCAATCTGACTGACAGGCACCTGGCCGGTAATCACGACCATCGGAACAGAATCCATGTAAGCGTTGGCAATGCCGGTCACCAAGTTGGTCGCGCCGGGTCCCGACGTCGCCAGGCACACGCCGACCTTCCCGGTCACTCTGGCATAACCGTCGGCCGCGTGGACCGCGCCCTGTTCGTGGCGGGTCAACACGTGTTTAATGGTAGAATTATATAAGGCATCGTAAACGGGAAGGATAGCGCCACCCGGGTATCCGAAAATCAAATTTACGTTTTCTTGTTCCAAACAGCGGACAAGGGCTTCTGCAACAGTAATCTCCAAGCACATTCCCCCTTACTACCAGTA
>MVQK01000263.1 GCA_002067515.1 Pelotomaculum sp. PtaB.Bin013
GAAACCGGAGCCCTAAACCGGCTTTTTGAAGCACTTGGCATTACAGAAGGAGCATAGACTATTGACAGGAGGGAACTATTTTGGGGAAGCGGATTTTAATCGTTGACGATGCGGCTTTTATGAGGATGATGATTAAAAATATCGTTAGCAAGAACGGTTATGAGGTAGTTGGTGAAGCGGAAAACGGGCAAATTGCCGTAGAGTTGTACAAGCAACATAAGCCCGACCTTGTGACCATGGACATTACTATGCCGGAAATGAACGGGATTGAAGGTGTCAAAGCGATTCGCAGTATTGATCCCAATGCTAACGTGATCATGTGCAGCGCGAGGGGCCAGCAAGCCATGGTAATGGAGGCGATACAGGCCGGCGCGAAAGACTTTATCGTTAAGCCATTCCAGCAAGACCGGATCCTCCAGGCCATCGAAAGAGTCATGGCAAGGGCCGGCCAGTAAAAGTATTTAGGGAAGGAATAACTTATGGACGTACTTTCCCAGAATGAAATAGATGCCTTATTAAACGCGCTGTCAACCGGCGAGGTAAAAATTGAGGAGCTAAAGGACACCCAAAAGAGTATTGATTATAAATTATATGATTTTCGGCGTCCGAATAAATTCTCCAAGGAACATCTGCGCTCCTTGCAGGTGTTGCATAGTGTCTTTACAAGGTTTTTAACGAACTTTTTAACGGGTTACCTCAGAACCAACATTCAGGTGGAAGTTGTTTCCGTTGACCAGTTGACGTATGAGGATTTTATCAAGTCTATACCGAGTCCGACTGTAATCACCATTTTTAAAGTGAAGCCTTTTGAAGAAAATGCTATTATCCAATTTGATCCGATGTTTTTATTCCCCATGATCGACCTTTTTTTCGGCGGAAACGGGGAAGCGCCTGGAGAAGTCCGGGAACTGACGGATATAGAACTCTCTGTTACGAAAAATATCAGTGACATTTTATTAGATAATCTAGTGTTGTCGTGGAAGGACATTGTCTTAATCGAACATGAGATTTTGTCTGTGGAAACAAACCCAAACTTGCATCAAATTTTCCCATTTAATGAGATTGTGGCTTTAATAACAATGACTACCAAAGTGGGGGAATCAACAAAAGGCTTTATTAACCTTTGCCTGCCGTTCACTTTGCTCGATCCCGTCATAATTCAACCGGCTCAGCAAAAGCGTTTTGGAGCACATATTTCCGCCGCGGACGAGAAAGAGAGGAAAAAAGTTGAGTATTGGCTTGGCTTTCCAAAAATTGAACTGACTGTCGTAACCGGCCAGGCACAAATCACGGTCCGTGATTTCTTGCAGTTGCAGGAAGGCGATGTTATGGTTATAGACAGGAAGGTGGACCAGGATATGGATGTTTACGTTGGTGAGAACTTGAAATATAAAGCGCAAGCCGGTACGCTGGGAAACCAGTTCGCCGTACAAATAACCGCGCTGGCGGGGGAAGGCGATCATGATGTCTGATGGATTACTGAAACAAGAAGAAATTGATGCTCTCTTAGGCGGCTCGGATCAGGAGACTGCGCAAGATGAAGCGGTTAGTGAAGATTCACAGGATGAAAAATTAAAAATTGATGACCCAGTTGAAGAGACAAGCGTGATTAATGATTTAAAGAATGAGGAAAAAGACGCGCTGGGGGAAATCGGCAACATTTGTATGGGTTCTGCCTCAACAACCCTGTCAATGTTGCTTAACCAGAAGGTAAACATTACGAGTCCATTTGTCTATGTTACCACTCTGGAGGAGTTATTCACAACTTTTACGGTTCCTTATATGACTATTTATATTAAGTATATCGAGGGGCTTTCCGGGTTTAACTTGTTGGCGATGAAGCTGGATGACGCTGCCGTATTGGCCGACTTGATGATGGGTGGTGACGGCACAAATATAACCGAAGAATTAACTGATATTAGTGTCAGCGCGGCGTCAGAGGCTATGAATCAAATGATTGGCTCATCTTCAACCTCCATGGCGTCAATGTTCGGACGGACTGTTAATATATCACCTCCTGAGACAATCGTGTACCGTAAATTGGAAGGTATTAAGAATCTGCAAGATGTTGTAAACGGTCCGGTTGTAGTTGCTTCATTTAATATGACTATTGGTGAAATATTGGATACCAAAATCATGCAGGTTATGGGTATAGAAACGGCACGGGAAGAGGCAAAGTTCATTCTCGGCAATTTATATGATGATTCCATTGAAGAGCAGGGTATTAAAGAAGAGCTTCCAGCGGAGGAAATAGTTGAGGAAAAATTAGACGTTGGGGAATTCGACGATCTAGCCAGCGATTTTTTGAGCAGCCTGGAAGAAGACATACCGGAGCCGGAGCCGTCAAAACCGTTTGCAGAAGCAAGTTCAAGCAGGAAACCGGCGCCAGGGCAACAAGTTCCGGTTAAACCCGTTGCGTACTCTACCACGCTGGCCGCTCCTGCCGGGGTTGACCAACGGCGGCTGGATATGCTCCTGGATATTCCTTTAAAGGTAACCGCTTTGCTTGGGCGAACCAAGTGGCCGATTAAAGATATTCTGGGAATAGCGCCTGGTTCCGTCGTTGAGTTGGAGAGTTTGGTTGATGAGCCGGTGGAGATACTGGTAAACGGTATTCTTGTGGCCATGGGCGAAGTTGTTGTTGTAAATGAAAACTTCGGGGTGCGTATTACCAGTATAATTGGACAGGAGGAAAGAATACGAAAACTTATGCAAAGAAAGATACCCTGATGAGCTCAGGGTATCTTAGCAATAGTTACATAGCGAGTATAAGTTTTGCGGAGATATGTAATAATAAGCTGTCAATATAGAAATGTGGCACTAATTCAAGACACAATGTAAGTAAGCTTTCAGAGGAGAGAAAATTGAAAGTATTTGCTATCGGAGATGTACACCTGTCTTTTTACAGTCCGGTTGACCCTCGCTGTTGGGATAATGTTAAGGTCTCCAAACCCATGGATATATTCGGGGAAGAGTGGTATGAACACTACCGCAAGATTTATGATAATTGGTTGAGCGTGGTAGGACCGGAGGATTTGGTTTTGATGCCGGGTGATTTTTCCTGGGCGATGAAGCTTGACGAGGCGCGTTATGATCTGGAATTCCTGGGTCTTTTACCTGGAACCATTGCCGGGGTGGCGGGGAACCATGATTACTGGTGGCAAAGCCTGTCCCAGGTGCGTGCGGCATTACCTGCAAATATGCGGGTAATCCAGAACGACCACCTGGTTTTTGGAGATTTAGCCATTTGTGGCTCAAGAGGGTGGAGTTGTCCGGGGGAGGCGCACTATAAAGAAGAAGATCAGAAAATTTACCGCCGGGAACTGCTCAGGATGGAAAACTCGTTAAAAGGTGTCCAAGCAGGAGAGCAAAAGATAGTTGTGATCACCCACTTTATGCCTACCAGCGAGCAGCACGAAAAAAATGATATGATTGAACTGTTCTTGCGGTACGGGGTGGACTCTGTAGTCTATGGCCACTTGCATTCGGACGCTGTACGGTTGAAACTGCCGGATCGTGCTTGGGGGATAAATTTTCATTTAGTCAGCGCCGATTATGTGAATTTTGCCCCTGTGAAAATAATGTGAGAAGCAAGGGGAGAAGCAAGGGAGGGGGAAGCAAGGGGACGTTCATTTTGCTTCCCTTGCAAAGGGAAGCAAAATGAACGTCCCCTTGCTTCTCTTGCAGAAAGAGGGGTATTGGTGAAAACCAAGGCTGTATTGT
>MVQK01000264.1 GCA_002067515.1 Pelotomaculum sp. PtaB.Bin013
GGAACCCGAAACCCCCCTTTATGGCGAAGAAAAACCTCAGCCTCACGCATTACCCCATCTTCGATGGTTTTGGCCAAGGGGCACATTTCTGAACAAAGTGAAACACCCTCGCAGTCAACATGTTTGAGCAAATTATGCCAACAATATGAACCTACAACTTCCGCATTTTTGAAACCGGTAATTTTCTCGGCTCCTTTGTTCCAAAAGGTAATTTTTCTATCCCTGTCTACAATATATAAACCGTCATAGAGATTCTCCAAAATATCCTGGCAACTTTGAACATCCATTATATCACCGTCTTCCGAACAAATGTTAATTTATACTAATACGTATAATATAATATGATGCCAGGATATGGGAAGTTCCACTACAATTTATACTCGACAAACTCGTACCGGCAAGGATTGCCATATGCTATATACATCTTTAGTTACTCCGGGACCATAACTATTGATGCCAGCGTTTTTGAACGTGTATGGGGCGATTTATTATCATCTACATGCCTGCATATGGAATTCGGGTGATTTTCATGATCAGCCAGAAATTTCATCATCAATTCCGGGGTTATTTCTCCGTAATGTTGTTCCATGATATTTCTTAAGTGATTTGCGCGAAAGTAGCTGTCCGGCGCTACCATATATATCTGATTGCCTTTATAAAACCGTTCAGTTTGACAATGGTTTGAATGTACGAGCATATCCCTTTCCGGATATAGGATGCTGAAATCATCAAAGGCGCTTTCTATGCCGACGATTTCTCCATCGGCGCTTGCCAAATGATAATATCCAATACCCCGCGCGGCCTGACAAAGCACCCCCAGGGCATCACTAATACTTTTCTGTCTCATAGCTTTGGGAAGATAAAGTCCGCAAGGAAGGTCAACTACATGTTCTTGTGAAGGGCCTAAATTTAAATTTTCACTTATGCCAAACCCGGCTGAATTCAAAGTGTATTCGTATACTCCCCCAAAAGAAAGCACAAGTTGTTCTAATCCATCTTCATATTTTATTTTTAATAGATCCATGGGGAAACCAGGAACCCAATCGACATTCTGCCCCAGAATAGTCTTGCCATTCTTCGTGGCCCCGCCGGTAACCGCGAATGAAGTGCACATCCCTGTTATCGTTCCGTAGTAAAATGTTAAATCTAAAACACATCTAAGGGTAAATGCTTCTTCAAAAGTTATGCCTGCCCCTTCGGATTCACCTTTAATGAAATCTATGACATCAGGGTCGAATTCTTTAGCCTTGGGGAAAAACTTCATAGCGTTACCGACGATTTCACTCTTGCCGATCTGGAGATTATGACATAAACTTAAAAAATTTATTTCTACTGACTCTAAGATATTATCTTTACAGGCTTCACCATACTGCCTGCCGATATCATAAAGCGTACCCTGACACTCAACTATATTAAAAGCCCTGACTTCTTTCATTACGATTCCTCCGCGGTACTAATCAACTAATTGTATAATTAATTAGCTTCATCAAATCCTTTGACTTGTAATTTTTATTTTTATGGTAAATAAATTTCCATTATGCCATCAATTAAATTAACAACCACTTCTATTTTAATCTTAAATTGTCGGGGTTCAACCCCTCTATTTCCGGCAGTACGAAGAACCCATCTTTCCTGATGAGAACGTCGTCGAAATAAATTTCCCCGCCACCGTATTCCGGTGTCTGAATACAGACCAAGTCCCAGTGGATAGCCGACCTGTTCCCGTTGAAACACCGCTCGTAAGCGCTACCCGGGGTAAAATGGATGGAACCGGCTATTTTTTCATCGAACAAGGTGTCTTTCATGGGTTTCTTAATGTAGGGATTGACTCCCAGTGCGAATTCACCGATGTAGCGCGCTCCCTCGTCTGTGTCCAACACTTTGTTGAGCCGCTCCGGGTCGTTTGCCGAAGCGTTAACGATCTTCCCGTCCTTGAACTCAAGCCGGATGTTCTCGTAGGTGAATCCCTGATACTGAGCCGGTGTGTTGTAGGTGATAAAACCGTTCACAGAGTCCCTGACCGGAGCGGTGTAAACTTCCCCGTCGGGAATGTTTCGCCTGCCGGCGCACTTGACGGCCGGTAATGATTTAATGGAAAATGTCAGTTCGGTCCCCTTCCCCACAATCCGCACTTGGTCGCTATTCTCCATCAGTTCTATTAGGGGATCCATGGCCGCGTCCATTTTAGAATAGTCCAGGTTGCAGACCTGGAAGTAAAAATCCTCAAAGGCCTCCGTGCTCATATCGGCTAATTGGGCCATAGGAGGCGAAGGGTAGCGCAGGACCACCCACTTGGTCCCCGACACCCGGATCCTCCCATGCACCTCATTCCAGAAATGCTTGTTGTACAGGTACATTTTTTCCGCCGGGACGTCGGACATCTCCGCGAAGTTGTTCCCGGAACGGATACCGATATAAGCATCCATCTCTCTCATCCGGTCTGCCTCGTATTGCGCCCTGCTTTTCATTTGTTTTTCTGTGGCCCCCAGCAGTATGGCCCTCTCCACCGAGGCATCTTTAATGGTAACAAACGGCACCCCGCCGGCACGGTACACTTCCCGCACCAATTCCTTGACCAGCGGGGTTTCAAGCCCTACCGCCTCAATGAGAACTTTTTCATCAACCTGCAAATCACAAGAATAATTTACCAGGTTTTTCGCCAGGATTCTTATACGTTTATCAACCATCCCCATACCTCCGATCAGTAAATCTATACTAGTTTGTTCAAACTGAAACATACGTATTATAATAGAAAAACCTACCCTATATTATCGGGTAGGCTTTTTAACTTATCCGGCAATACATTTGTGCTAAAATCAGACGAGCATAACCACTTTTTATAAGTATGGGTTATATATAAAAGATGGCAATATCATGCCATTAATTGTTCTATAATTTTAGGGGGAACACTTGGCGCAAATAGACATGAAAAGGGTTGTGCTTAAGTACCGGTCACCGCGATCCGGCAGGATAGCCACGATCACACCTGACTCCATACGTTCAGCCACCTTAAGGGCGCATGCCACAGACGCGCCGCTGGACATACCAACGAAAATACCTTCTCGCGTGGCCAACATCCTGGCTGTTTCAAAGGCCTCTTCATCTTTAATGGTGATCTTCTCATCCAGCAGCTCAGGATGGTAAATCCGCGGTACGATGGCTTCCTCCATATTTTTCAGCCCCTGAATGGTATGCCCCTTAACTGGCTCGGCGCCGATGATCCGTACACCCGGCTTTCGCTCTTTCAAGTAGCGGCCTGTTCCCATCAGCGTCCCCGTAGTACCCATACCCGCCACAAATACATCCACTTTCCCGTCGGTCTGCGCGTAGATTTCCGGGCCAGTAGTCTCGTAGTGAGCAAGAGAATTATTCTCGTTAACAAACTGGTTCGGCATATAGTACATATCAGGCTCAGCGTTGACGATTTGGTGGGCCAGCCGGATGGCGCCGTCCGTTCCTTCCTCGGCCGGAGTCAGGACAACTTCCGCCCCGAAGGCTTCCAGGGTTTTGCTTCTTTCCATACTGACGCAACCCGGCATTATGAGTTTTACCTGGTATCCTTTAGCCACGCTAATCATCGCCACAGCAATTCCCGTGTTCCCCGAAGTTGGCTCAAGAATAATTTTGCCCCTGGTAAGCTCTCCTGATTCTTCCGCTTTTTTTATCATGTAATAGGCCGGGCGGTCCTTTACCGAACCACCCGGGTTGCTGCCTTCCAGTTT
>MVQK01000265.1 GCA_002067515.1 Pelotomaculum sp. PtaB.Bin013
CGGATTATTTCCACCAACGACCCGGAGATGCGGCACGGCCGCAAATCCAGTCCCCGCAAATTTGATGGTTACAAAACCCATACTGCCATGGAAACAGATAATAACTTTATTACCGAAATCGAAGTCACACCAGGTAACGTTCATGACTGTGAAGCAGCCGCCCCGTTAGTGGACCAGCAACCCGAAGAGCGAAAACCGGATACAGTCTTGTGTGACATGGCCTATGGCACAGGTCAAAACAGAGAAGATATGGAAAAGCGCCAGGTTAAAATAATTTGTCCCGTACCCACAGACTCCGGACGAAACGGCTGTTTTCCCAAGTCAGCATTTAAAATAGATTTAGATGCCCAAACCTGCCAGTGTCCTGCCGGTAAAATAGCGACTGAGAAAATATATGATAAGAAAACAAATCGCTTGAAAGTGTTTGTATTTTCACAGGAACAATGTCAAAACTGCCCTCTGCTAAATCAGTGTACCAAAAGCAAAAAAGGCAGACGTACCATCACAGTAAACCAATATGAACGACACTCGCAGGAAGCGCGTATCTTTCAGCAAACCAAAGAATTCAAAATTTAGCTATATAGGGTTAGACTGTTTGAAAGAAGGAATAGATGGATAAATGCCTCAAAAATAAAGCTAATTGTAAGGCTTAACCAAGATTATTACCATTTTATATATGTCTTGATTTTTAAAATTTATAAAGTTGCTGTGGCCTTCAAAAAAACAGGGTTTATGCAACACTCTCCTAGGGAAGCAGGACCCTGTGAGAAAACGGGTCCTGCTTGTTTTATTGAATCTTTAGCCCGGCTGATGAAAATCGTTTTTGAGGCACTGTCGTATCTAACCTGGAAGCCGAGTTCCTCGGCAATTGTCCTTAAAGGGACCATTGTTATCGTTTTATCCCTGGTAAACGGGGGTACGTCAAATTGTTTTTCAACGCCGTTGACGGTGTACGTTTGTTGGCCAATATACATGGTGATAGAGGTGTCTTCGCGGCAAATATTTATCTGATCCGGATCAACCCAAGTAACTTCGCATCCCAGTGCTTTCGCCAGGTTTCTTACCGGCACCATCGTCCTGCCTTCCACGTCGCACGGGGGGACGTCAAAAGCAACCGGCCTGCCTTCGACCAGCACGTGGATTCTCGTTGAATTATTGGGTTTTTTAAATGAGTTGTTATTTACCAAAGACTCAATATCTGAGCTGTTTAATTTGGTTAGCACGGGAATATTTGTCTGGACATTCTTGTCTACTTTGTCCTCGGAACCGCATTCTAAATTCAAATCTATTAAAGTAGCGTTCTTACTCACGTCTTTTACGTTTAACTTGAATGAACCATTGCTCTTGGCATTATTGCTGGTTTGCCGCAGTTGCCCTTCAATTTGCCCGGTAATATCCATCGCTTCCTCCTTATCCTGCACGGACAAAATTATACTGTATGTTCCATTCAAGTTTTCGTTGCCGCCGGTAAAATCGGTGTTCACCGTAAGCTTGGCGGTTGATTCCGGAGTGTCGATGAAGTTCGCCACCGCGACTAGCTTACGCTGTCCCGCCGGCAATAAGGAAACCTCGTATTTTAGTTCTTCTAAATCAAAAATTCTTGCCAGATTCTCCTGTATTTTTTCGGGTTTTTCCGGATATTCGCCTTTACTGACGCCGTGTTCAATTCCGGCTATTATTTCACTCTTAATGTTTTCCTTGTTTACACCGGGTTCAATAGCGGAGTCTATGTCGGCTAATATGGAAGCGAATCTTTCCTTTTCATTTACGGTTTTTTGCATAAGCGAGTATATAATATCGCATAGGCCTTGCTGGTCTATACTAAAGGTAACTTTCTGGTTGACTAACGAGGCAGAAAAATACTTATCCGGAATAGCTTCAATCACGAAAACCAGTAAATTCTTGAGCCCCGGCGGTAGGTATTGCCCTTCGTGGTAAGTATATGAGTTCCAAATATCACCTATTTCGCTTCCGGTATAATAAACGTATTTTGGGATACTTATCAGTCTATCGGTTTTAAAATCCGGGTCGATATCTTTAAGCAATAACAGGGCTTCAGTTGACAGGATTAGCTTGTTGTTATCAATAAACAGGCTGCCGGAATAGTTGTTATGATTGTAAGATAAATTATAGTCTATCTCCATCTTTTTTTCGGGGGAATTGAGTTTGGTATCAAATTTCAGCTGAGAGCCGTTTAAATATTTTAACGTTTCTTCAGTCGAAATAAGTGAACCGCCGAGTGTTTTTAAAAACAGGGTTGCAGTTCCTGAAGATTTTTCAAAGAGCCCGTCCGGCGGGCTGAAAGTTGATTTTTGAATGCCGTTAAGTAGCAGTTGTTTTGCCGTTAGCGCTGATTCCGCCTGGACGGGATTGATAATGCCAAGACAAAAAATAAAACAGAACAACATTAATAAAGCAAGTTTATTTTTCATAGAGTTTGTCTGTCCCTCCTATGTTAATAAATTCCTATGGATACACTTTACCATAGATTGGGCAAACATTTTAGATAAAAATTAAGTACTATTACGGCGTCACCTTTAAAAATCTATTTTGAAACGGTGCATGAACCAGTCGTCGTCGAATTTTCGCCGGGCGAAGAAAGCGCGCCGCTGTTCCATCGCGCCGTCTTGTAAAACTCTCCTTGTTATTTTTTTAAGTCTAGTTTTGAATTGAACTAGTTCAAGAGTTTTACCGATGCGATTAAAATTGAAATGTGAGTAAGCCATGCGCAGCAGATTGTAATGTACATGGTCAAATGTTACGGAATAAGGATGTTTATTCCGGAATAAATGTAGTATTTTAACTGACGGATTTACATATAACCTGTATCCGAAGAGCCATAGCTTAAGAGAAATTTCTACATCCTCATACCCCCAAACAATGAAGCCGCTGTCGAACCCACCTACTTGGCGGAATGTTTCGGCACGGACTGCCAGGCACCCACCCGGCAACAGAGGTACGGTTGTAATCTCCAAATTAGTTGGTGACGGCAGCCAGACAGTCTCCAGACGATTGTTCCATGTCTGCCCGTAGCCTGCCGCAGCCGGCTTATCCAACGAGCCAACTGCCGGGGATACGGCATCGGCTTCAGGGTGTTGAAGAAAGGTATCCAGGAGGATGCGCGGCCAATTTTCCGGTACGGTTATATGCGCGTCGCAAAAGATCAGGAATTTACCATGAGCATCTGAGGCGCCAAGATTTCGTGCCCGTGCGGCTCCAAGTCCGGGAGTATGGATGTGTTTCACTTTCTGATAGACGCGGTTCTCTTGTAAAAAAAGACAGCAACCGTCTGCGGAACCGTCGTCTACGATAATGATTTCATAATCATCACTGGATGCGGCCGCGAGAATCGAATCCACGGTCATCTTAACATTTGAACCTTCATTTTTGCAGGGGATAATAATTGATGCTTCCATTTGATAATTTTCATTGATAGTGGACATAAAACACCCGCCATAGGTTTTATAATAACGTATTAAGCACAGTGAGAAAAAGCCACAAAGCAATTGACAAAGCAATTAACTTGACTAACTATAATGATTTTGTTAAAATAAAATTCGCATAGAAAACGGTGAAATATGCGCCTGTAGCTCAGCTGGATAGAGCGTCTGACTACGGATCAGAAGGTCGGGAGTTCGAATCTCTTCGGGCGCGCCAGGAAAATCAAAGCTTCCGG
>MVQK01000266.1 GCA_002067515.1 Pelotomaculum sp. PtaB.Bin013
CGTAGTTGTTATTCTTTGTCGATTTTTTCCGATATTTTCTTGTTGTAGAGTGTCCCAAATGTTATAATTAATAATTAAACAGAACTGGGTGCTTTTGCCATGCGTGCGAAGTCGTTTTTTCAATGTAGTGTGTGCGGACATCAGTCTACCCGCTGGCTGGGGCGTTGCCCAGGCTGTGGCGCGTGGAACAGTTTGGTGGAAGAGTTGGGCAGCCGCCAGATTGCTGGCCGGACCCCTGGTAGAGAAGTTATTCCAAGTCCGGTGACAGAAATTCCTGCCCTGGGGGAGGAACGGCTGCCTGTTGGGATTGATGAACTGGACCGTGTTCTCGGGGGGGGAGTGGTTCCGGGATCCTTGATTCTGGTCGGCGGCGATCCTGGTATCGGCAAATCCACTCTGCTGTTGCAGATTGCATACCGGTTCAGCGATAGGCTGCAAGTGCTATATGTGTCCGGTGAGGAATCGGTCCGGCAGATCAGAATACGGGCCGACCGGTTGGGAGCTTTGTCACCCAACTTATTGCTGGTAGCTGAAACCGATATTGATCTAATTGAGCGGCATCTTAATGATGTAAACCCGCCTGTGGCAATTATTGATTCTATCCAAACCATGTTTAAGAACGATCTCGGATCGGTTCCCGGTAGCGTCGGGCAGGTTCGTGAGTGTACAGCACAATTAATGCGTTTAGCCAAGACTACCGGGATATCCGTCTTCTTGGTCGGCCATGTGACCAAGGAGGGATTATTGGCGGGGCCGCGCGTACTTGAGCATATGGTAGATACTGTTCTTTACCTTGAAGGCGACCGGCACCAGTCTTTTCGCATTCTGAGAGGAGTAAAAAACAGATTCGGGTCTACCAATGAAATAGGTGTTTTCGAAATGCGCGGACAAGGACTGGTTGAGGTCGCCAACCCTTCGCTCCTTTTTTTGAACCAGTACCCTGGTGAAAGCGTACCCGGCACAGCAGTAGTGTCAAGTCTTGAGGGATCAAGACCTTTGCTCGTTGAAATACAGGCGCTGGTATCGCCTGCCGGTTACGGCGTCCCGCGGCGGATGACGGCTGGTGTGGATCACAACCGGGTAGCCCTTATTGCGGCTGTGTTGGAAAAAAGAATCGGACTGAACCTTGGTAGCAATGATATTTATGTTAATGCCGTCGGGGGGGTTAAACTGGATGAACCTGCGGTTGACCTGGGCATTGCCCTGGCGCTGACTTCGAGTTTTCGGGATGTCCCTGTGGAATCCGGTCTTGCCGCGGCTGGTGAGATTGGCCTGGCCGGGGAACTTCGCCCGGTGCCGGGTGCCGCAAAACGGGTGAACGAGGCTTTTAAACTGGGTTTCAACCGTTTTTTACTTTCTGCGCAAAGTGAAATTCAAAATAAGACAGAAGCCGAGGTTTTGCGGGCGGTTACACTGGCCGAAGCCTTGGAAGTGGCTATCAAGCTGTGAGGTGGAATAGTGAAAGAAGAGAAATATGAAGACAAGCTCCTGAAAGTCCTGCGCGCGGTAGCGCCTGGAACTCTGCTGCGTGAAGGTTTAGAGAATATTTTAAAGGCCAAGTCAGGCGGGCTGATTGTTATCGGGGACTCGCCGGAGGTAATGGAAATAACAGAAGGCGGGTTCTATGTCAATGCGGATTATACCCCGGCCAATTTATATGAGTTGGCTAAAATGGACGGCGCAATTATTCTCAGTAATGATGCGAAAAAAATATTAAGGTTCAACGCTCAGTTAGTCCCCAATCAGAATATACCCTCAAGCGAAACAGGCATTCGTCACCGCTCGGCTGAAAGGGCTGCCAAACAAACTGGAAATATGGTAATAGCCATTTCCCAGCGCCGTAGTGTAATCACTGTTTATCAGGGCGCTTTAAAGTATGTGCTAGGCGCCCTGGGTGTTGTTTTGGCCAAGGCAAACCAGGCGATTCAAACTTTGGAGAAATACCGTTCAGTTTTGAACAAGGTTCTGGTAGGGCTTAGCATTCTTGAGTTTGAGGATTCAGTAATGCTTTATGATGTTGCCAAGGCTATTCAGCGGACAGAAATGGTTTTGCGTGTGGTTAATGAAGTTGAAAGATATACTAGCGAGCTAGGTGTTGAGGGGCGCTTAATTACCATGCAGGTGGAAGAATTGACGGTTAATGTGAAAGAAGAAGGATTGCTGGTTATTCAAGATTACGCGACTATGGCCGGTGAAAAGCACCCTTCAAGTATTCTTAACGTAATCGGCAGTTGGCCCGCGGAGGATTTGCTGGACCTGTCGTTGATTACCCGCGCTCTGGGCTATCCCGGCAATGCCAGTATTCTGGAACAACATGTATCCCCGCGGGGGTTCCGTGTTTTGGAGAAAATACCCAGGTTGCCCTTGCCGGTAATTGATAATCTGGTGAAAACTTTCGATAATCTGAAAAGAATCCTGGTTGCGACGATTGAGGAACTGGACGAAGTGGAAGGCATTGGCGAGGTCCGCGCCAGATCGATTAAAGAAGGGTTGAGCCGTTACCACGAGCAATTGATGCAAGAGCGTCACGGGTAACAAATTTTTAATCATTATCAGTTAAACATGTTGACAGTGCCTTACGGCTATGCTAAAATTATAGTTTATTTGACAGGGGCTAGACTCTATGCTATAATTTATACATGGGAAATATTCGAAGGAGGATAGCGCCTTGTTCAAAATTGGTGATAAAGTGGTATACCCGATGCACGGCGCCGGTGTTATTGAGGCCATTGAGGAGAAAGAGGTTTTGGGGGAAAAACGGCAATATTATATACTACGGCTCCCGGTTGGTGATATGAAAGTAATGATTCCAATAACCAACGGCGGGGGAGTAGGTCTAAGAGAAGTTATCGACCGGGAAGGGGTGCAGCGAGTTTTTCACATCCTGCGCGAACAATCTTCGGCAATGTCACCCAATTGGAACCGGAGATACCGCGCCAACCTGGAAAAGATAAAAAGCGGTAACATCTATGAAGTCGCTGAAGTGGTGCGCAATCTGATCAAGCGAGATCGGGAAAAAGGGCTGTCTTCCGGTGAAAGAAAGATGTTGGAAAATGCCAGGCAAATTCTAATAAGCGAACTGGTGCTTGCTACAGAACTCGAGGAGGATAAAGCTCAATCTTTACTTGATGGTGCCTTCGCTTGATAACGTCAGTTATCGCTGGCGTTATTTATTTTATTTCCCATAAAACGGTAATATTTACGGTTGAAGTAGTAATATAAAAAGAAATATAATATTGTTATGGAGCAAATAATATTTTCGTGGGAGGAGGTGAAAAAATGGTCAAAAAGGTTATTTATATTGTTCTGGTAGCCGGTTTTACCGGACTGGGATTCGCCGCCGGCCTGAGTTTAATCGATAGCGGTTTGGTTGCTTTTATTAACAATCTGCCCCAACAGCTCAAGTTTGGTCTTATTGGTCTTTCAACATTAATCGGTTTGTTTGCCGGGATTCCTGTTTCCCCGCTGCTTATGCGTGGCGCTGTACGGCTGACAGTATTTATTGAACAATATCTCCAGCGTACACCGACTCAGGATTTGGTAATGGGTTCGATTGGTTTGATTATTGGACTTATCATAGCTAATTTAATGGGTTCTATTCTATCTTATATGGGCTGGATCGGCAAAGTAATCTGGCTGCTGGTCACGTTGCTTTTATC
>MVQK01000267.1 GCA_002067515.1 Pelotomaculum sp. PtaB.Bin013
TAATTATGGTTATTCCTCTGACTTCGCAACCTTGTCTTATGAGATCTCTTAACCTAACTGCAACCTGATCTTTTAGCACATGACACCTATATTTGGTTATCCACACAAAGTGGTATTTTATGTCATATATCGTGTGGCTTCCCTTTTGGTAATCTGCCATATCATTCACCTCATGGATGAATGTTACATCTACCTCTAAGCAGAGTCAATGCTAAAGGCTTTTCGCCTAAAGGCGAAGGTTTTGGACCTGGTACTTGGAAAATAAATGAAGATGCAGGTAAACATTACCGGAATAAATATTTTAGTGGGATTGCCAAATGAAAAACCAGCACCTTATTTTTGTCAAAATTATGATACAATAATGATATAAATAATTGCGGGGTGTTTGATATGCCAATAATTCGTCCCGTTTCCGATTTGCGGAACAAAACTCCAGAGA
This sequence comes from Pelotomaculum sp. PtaB.Bin013, assembly GCA_002067515.1. Lineage (GTDB taxonomy): Bacteria > Bacillota > Desulfotomaculia > Desulfotomaculales > Pelotomaculaceae > Pelotomaculum_D > Pelotomaculum_D isophthalicicum. The sequence goes on from MVQK01000267.1 coordinate 440, forward strand.
TTGAGGAAATTTGCATAAAAGAGCAAAAGCCGGTTTTTATCACCAAGAACGGCAACGGTCATTTAGTCATCATGAGCCAGCAGCTTTTTGAGGAACAGCAAGCCCTATTAGATCTTGAACAACAGTCAACGGTTGAAATTATTAAGTATAGGTGTTGGCGTAAAATCGTTAATAGACAAGCATTCCCGAAAATAGTAGAAGCGTAGAAGCCAATGGAAAGGTCTTCCACAAAACTCGAAATCGAGTAGGCCGTGATGAGCTGTTTCTAGGGTTCGAATCCCTATCTCTCAGTCACTAATAGCCGCTTTACCCAGCTAAAGTAAAGCGGTTTTTTAGTGCATGTTTCACATTAATTTCACAAAAATAATCATAAAAACTTAAAGCTGTTTCATGGAAATAGAACGCCCTCAAATTGAGCAATTAATCTTTACGTCTCTGATGGAGCGCAACCGGAGCGCTTGACGTGTTTTGTCAGGGATAGAGAGTAAATAATAAATGAATTATTTAACGCACTGAGAGAAGTTGATATGAATATGCCTGTTACAGCAGTTGATTAGATTTGCAACACAAGAAGGATATTATAGCATTTTTATAGAATTTTATTGTGGAGGTGTTTTAGTTGTGAAAATAAGAGTATTCCCTTTGATCTTGATTGTTGTTTTATTTATTCTAACCGGTTGCAATAATAGCAATAGGCAACAGGATTGGAAAACTTATTCTGGTAAAGGATTTAGCTTTTCATACCCAGGCAATTGGCACATTGGTAACACAGAAAAACTGGGTCTACAAAAAGAACTTTCTCCGGAAGTTATTATTTATGCTCCTACTAAACCAGGAGAAATCGGGGCTGGTATTAACCTTACAATACAACAAACACCGCTTCTTGCTCCGTCAGCTAAAGAATTAGCTGATCAGACCGTCACTCTATTTACATCATCTGGTAATGCGAATGGCATTAAAGAATACAAAAAAATTAGTTTCAGACCAGTAAAGTATGGTAATACAGATGCCGGAATCTTAACCGGTGAAATGACTGCAGCACAAAATAATGTTACAGTTAAAAGCAATCAGTTAATCATTCCGAATGGATTTAAGTATTTTACGCTTACTGCAAGTTGTAAAAAGGATGAATGGGAAACTTATGAACCTGAATTCGATAAAATCATAGAGTCATTTAAGATTACTGAATAAAACGGGGTGGCTACAATAGAATCCCGGCTATTTTCACAATAACATAGTTGAAAAACTGAAACTCCCCGTTGGTCCCGGGGAGTTTCGTATTACTTCCCTGGTCCTAATGTCATTCTTCGTTAAATTCTTACATATTCCTTCCTGACGAACACCCGAGTTGGAATTTTTTTGAAATGGTTATCAGTAAGCATGCAGGATAATACTGGACAAAACTTATGATGAATCCTGACAGCTTATACTGTCTGCGTGTCTAATTAACATACAGTGTATGATTATTATACATGACTAAGACAGTTCTATTCCACATGAAGTGATTCTTAAAACTATAATGTCCGTACCTCGCGCAATCATCTGGATTGAAATCTATCTCCTAAAATGTAGTGAGGTGTTGCCTCGCAAGTTAAGCCGGCAATATTGCCGCAAGAAAATTTATCTTGAATTCAATGTCTCAGTTTGATTGGCATAAAAAATGCATGATCTAATGAGTGAAAATCGTGAATAAAAAATAAAACTTCAGAAAATTTGGCAAGGAGGGATTTATTAAGACGGTGCTTTTCATCGTGGCGTCCGCCGCAAAAATAAGACCTTAAGTAAAGGGGGAATGATTAGCGGCAGATTATCAGAAATAACCTTTTAAGCGCTGGCAAAAGTTAAGGGACTCAAAGTGAACTGCTGCAAACGTTTCCAGTAGACAGGATTGGATTGAGGTTTGTGATAATTTTTATGTTCTGTCGTAGCAAATGGTTTTTAAATATGTGAATGCGATCACAATGTTGCGCAATCAAGGGCGCAGCACACATGAACAGTCTCGCGGCTTAAAGTGCATGGCTGCGGAGATACCCTTAAGGGGTAAAAAGATATACGTAGAGGGGTTAAAAAATGAGGTATGCAGAGACAGGGTATATTTTAGAAGTTGATTTATCTAAAGGAAACATTGAAAGGGTAGAAACCGACCCCAGATTGACCGAGCTTCATCTTGGCGGTCAGGGTACTGCCGACAGGATCCTGTATGATCGGTGTTGTGAAGCAGATCCGTTTTCTCCTGACAATTTACTGATTTTCAGCGCCGGCCTTTTAATCGGCACACCAGTTCCCGGCACCAACCGTACCGTTGTCAATACCTTTTCTCCCCAGACAGGCCTACATGCACACTCAATGTTCGGTGGATATTTCGGGCCGGAACTGAAGCATGCCGGTTACGACAAAATAGTCATTCGCGGCAAGGCGCCCAGTCTGGTTTATTTATGGATAAATAATGACAAAGTAGAAATACGTGACGCCGCCCATCTCAAGGGGAAAGGCGCTCAAGAAACCGCAAGGCTCATTAAAGAGGAGTTGAGAGACCCCAGAGTCCAGGTGGCCGCTATCGGCCTGGCCGGTGAAAACAAGGTCTTTGTGTCTTCCATCGAACACTCCAACTCCAGCGCCTCGCGTGGGGTAGGCCCGGTCATGGGAGATAAAATGTTAAAGGCCATAGCCGTGCGTGGAACAAAAGACATTTATGTCGCCCGGCCGGAGGAGCTTTGGAATTTATGCCTGAAACACAGTAAGGATATTTACAACAACCCGAAAGTCGGGGACTGGATGGCGGTTGAGTGGGATGACAGCTTCCACCACAACAATTTCGCCTGGGGCAACGCGCGTGTGCGCATAAAAGATTACTGGAGTCCGGAACTCCAAGACAGGTGGATGAATTACACCCTAAGTATTCGGGACCGGCTGCAAGGCTGCTACAACTGTCCGAAGCATTGCCACCTTGTGGTTAAGCCCCCGGGAAAACCAAGATATATTTTAAAATGCTATGGAAAAGATACCTGGCACCAGGCTGCCTTTAAAGAGATCGACTTTACGTTCGACATACTTGCCACTACTCAGGAGTATGGACTGGACAATTACTCGACGCCGCAACTTATAGCTTTCACCATTGAACTTTACGACAACGGCATTTTAACTGACAAGGACCTGCCGGGATTTCCGTCCGACACCGGGGAGAGATTTTACTATCTCATTGAAAAAATTGTCCGGCGG
>MVQK01000268.1 GCA_002067515.1 Pelotomaculum sp. PtaB.Bin013
ATTGTTATAGAAAATACGTACCAAAGGATATAGTGAGTAACCTTTCGGGGTGTCAACCGACACACCAATCATGCCGTTATTTAACTCAACGAGTGTCCCGGCAGGATAAGCGGCTATATTGTACATAAAAGCTTTTGCAACATTCTCTTTGACGTAATAGTTGCCTGCAGCTAAACACATCTCGAAAGCTTCGTGAGGCGGGAATGCCTTCCGGTAAACTCTGTTCGCCGTGATCGCGTCAAACCTGTCGGCGATGGCTACAACTTGAGAGTATTCGTGGATCCTGTCACTCTGTATCCCTGCCGGGTAGCCTGATCCATCATAATTTTCATGGTGCTGAAGCGCCATAAGCGCCTGTATTTCACCGATATTTTCAGCATTGCGAATGAGTTCGTAACCCAAAATTGTGTGTTTTTTCATAATTCCAAATTCTTCGGAAGTTAAGGCCCCTGGTTTATTCAGGATTTCATCCGGTATTTTAACCTTGCCCAGGTCGTGCAGCAACGCCCCAACCCCCAGCACTTCCAACTCTTCGCGACTGTATCCCAATGTAATGCCAGTCATCAAGGCCAGCGTGCATACATTGACAGAATGAGCGAAAGTGTAATCATCCTGTGAACGCAGGTCTACCAGGTTAAATATTAAGTTTTTATTATTCAGGAGTTGCTCGGTAAATTCACCGACAGTATTATAGAGTGTCTGCGGTTCAATTACCAGGCGGCCGGACTCCTTGGCATTAACAAGGATATTTCTCACCTGGTTCACAGCCGCCAGGCGCGTTTGCCATTTTATCACGTCATTAACCTGTTGACCAATTTGCGCTCCATCTACCCATACAACAGTCACACCTTGTTTGAGAAGTTGTTGAATGTAGGTGTCGGTGAGTTGCTTCCCGGCCCTTAAAAGTTCTTCACCTCTACTGTTGTAAATAGCGCTGCTAAGTACCATGCCCGGCCGGAGAGATGAAATTTCAATCTTTCGCAAAATCAATTCATCCCCATCATTTGTTTTTAAATCTATTTATGGTAAAATTACTCTATTTTTTCTGCGCCGATCAAAAAATTCCTTCAGAGATTTTGTCGAGTTGTGTCGATTAAGTTTATTTTTTTACAAAATGAGTCTATTTTTGCATGTATAAAATATTGCCCTCTAATTAAAATAAGTTTATAAATTCAAAAAAGGAGGTTCCACAATTTGGACAAATCTTATGATAAAAGCAATAAGAACCGAAAAGCGCATGATATTCCTCAAGATATGATAGAAGACATACACAAGGCCAAACTGAACGATCCTAAAGCACATGAATATGAAATCAAGAAGAATATGTCTAAACATCAAACCGGGAAAAAGGGCATTAAATTCTAACATCCTTTTTATAAAATAAGGAATTTAAAAGTTTATGGACAGGTTTGAAATTTAATCATTCCTGTCTATTTTTATGCTTTTCAACTGTGTATTTAAATTATATTTGGTAAAATTATTTTTCTCAGGAAGGAAATTCCGTATAGTATAGAGAATATATATGCATCCACTGAGAAGAATTGGCCAATAGGAGGAGTAATCGCATGGGAGAGCTTATATATGCCAGAAAACAAGACGAAAACAGTTTGACAGGCGACAATCATGAATGGGAAGGGCCTTACTCACAGGCTGTGGTGCCTACAATTGATGTATACACAGCCAAGGTACTATTCAGCCTGACCCAAAAAATGATTGAGGATACTGTTGACAAACGCGTTTCCGCTTTGGAAAAAAATATTGAAAGAAGAGACCAGGAAGTTATGCGGACGATCCGTAGAATTCAAGCCCAGGTAGTCATACAACAAAACAAACCCAAATCGCCGTTAACATGGTGGAAGAAATTATTTAAAACCAGACAGGCTTAACCTTGCGCATTCACGCAAGGTTTTTTTATTCATTGTCATATGCGCTGCATTTCGGACAATACAACTTAACTCCTTTATCTCCTTCAGGCAAGGGTTTTCCACATAAAATACACTCGCCTTTAGATTTCCTTCTTTCTTCAAGAACAGATTCTTGCTGCTCTTGAAGTATTTTTCTTACAATTTTATCCTGCTCACTTTTTTTTATATTCAAAAATTGCAGGCCGATCATAAATTGTTTTTTGTCATCGCCGCCACTGTCTTCTGTAACCCTCACTACCCGGCCTTTAAGGTTCAATTCTTCACCATAAGATAACTCTAATATGATTTCCAATTCATCATCTTTCTGAAGTTCTTCCCTAGTTGCAAAAAGAAGCCCGCCGCCGCTCATATTTATAACCTTTGCCCGCTTATATTTATCGTCCTCTTCACGTGCGTAAAGCACTTCTTGCTCAATGGAAAGACGCATCCAGTCTCTTTGTGTGCTGCTTCCCGCAGCTGTACCCGCATTCCAGATATTTTGATTATTTACTCTCTTCATGGTACGATACCGGAAAACAATTAACCCCAGCAGCAAGACAATCAAAGCCAGCCACAACCACAAGTATTGTTGATTCTGCATTATCATATCATTCATAGCATCGCCAAAAGCTTGCGTAAGTTTCCACGCATAACCGTCATAACCCATGCTGCCGCAGGCAGGTGTAACCGGCGTTGTTCCCCAAAAAACTACCGTTGCGAATAGCGCCGCAAGTAGTAAACTAACTCGTTTAATATTAGAAAACATTTATATCCTCCCTAAAAATTATACTCTTTTATAACATATTACAAACCATTGCTTTGAAAAAGTAAAGTGTTTGCTGGAATATTTTTTATACTTCCCCTTGATTGATACTTTCTCGGCAACGAGCTTGATTAATTATGCAGAAATGATATAATTATTAAGCCTGCTAAAGATCGATAGACATCTCCTGACCGGGGTTGGTATTCGTCCATGCAGAGCACTTTGAGGTAAGGAGATGTTTTTATTGTTTTCAAGCAAGATGTTAGTGTGTAAGGATTGTGGGCAAGAATTCGAATTCACAGTAGGTGAACAAGAATTTTTTGCCGAAAAAGGTTTTACTAATGAACCTTCCAGATGTCCTTCCTGCCGTCAGGCAAGAAAAAACAACCGTAACCGTGATCAAGGCAATTGGTCCGGCAACAGGAAAAACCGTCCAATGTATGAAGTTACATGCGACGGTTGCGGTCAAATAGCACGGGTACCATTTCAACCAGACGGTTCCAGGCCTGTTTACTGCAGTGATTGTTTCCGCAACAATTCCAGCTACGCGCGGTAATTGCTGATACCATAATAATAGCGTCTACTAAAATAAGCCTACCCGTTAAAAAGGGTGGGCTTGATTTTTAAATAGGAGCCGCGTTGTGTGCCCTAAGGCCGTTTAAATAAAATTGTCGGGCTAGGTAATTAAATCATTGCTCCTGGTAATACTATATATAGTCTATTTAATATATAGATAATCTACAGGAGGAATTAATACTATGTTTGGCACGGTTAAATGGTTTAACGACAGCAAAGGATACGGGTTCATTGAACAAGAAGACGGAACGGACATTTTTGTCCATTATTCAGCCATACAAAATTCCGGCTTTAAAACTTTGAACGAAGGTCAGAAGGTACAATTCGACATTAATTCCGGTCCACGCGGCCAACAAGCAGCCAATGTGCAGGTAGTTTAACGGCAAACGACAGAGCTAA
>MVQK01000269.1 GCA_002067515.1 Pelotomaculum sp. PtaB.Bin013
ACCACGTAGTCCTTATCTTTATCCGGCGCGGAAGTTGTCGTGGTAGTTGCCGGCTTTGAGCCGCCGCAGCCGGCCGGCACAGCTGTCATCAATGTTACAATAGCCAGCAAAATCATGGTTTTTATTAGTTTTTTTGTGTTTACTTTTACCACGGTTTATTTCTCCCCTTTTTTTATCTAATGCTATTTAAATTAAATTCGCTCAGCATGGTGTGGCACCTAGCAACAATCTTTCATCCCCTCCCCAAACAAATCTTCCAATTTGTCACCATCAACGCGAAAAATCGCAAATCCAACATTTGCTCCTTTAGCTCCCTGGACGATAAATTCCAGCGGCGGTTTTTGGTCGATATCCCTGAACTGGATTAGCTGATTTGAAACCGGAGCCGGGACCTCGTTTGTGCACCTGTATTCGCCGGCAATGTCCAGGACCACCAGCATCAGGTTTTTCTCTTTGCTTTCCTGAAAAATAACCGCCAAATCTTCCGTCCCGTCGTTGTTCAGGTCCGCCCGGGCACATACGAGAACCTCTCTTCCCGGGTGGCTTGAAATAAAATATTGAAGCAATTTATCGTCCAGGTTAACCCTGATACCAGTGGTTTGGCCGTCTCCGGCAACCTGCTTGCCGCAGCCGCAGCAAGCACCGGCCAGCAGGCAGAAAAGCAAACATATAATCGCAAGCCGGGAAGTCATCAGGCTGACCTTTCCCTGGCCAGATAACGCGCGATACCCGGCCATAAAGAATAGAATCCAAGGCATAAAATAATCGCCGAACATAAATACTGCAAGGGCTCCGGCGCGGAAAAAATTAATTTATTGGCGAAACCTACGGTTTGACGCGTTTGGGTAAGGTCGAAAAACGGGATAAATCCCGGCAGCAGCCATTTGTTGGTAAGGTAACCGATCAGTAAAGAAACGCTTACCAGCGTTAGTGTATAAATTGCCGCCGCTCTTTTGCCGATCATTTTATAGATGCTGATCAATTCAGGCAGGTTTGTGGCAGCGCCTGTCATAAGAAAAGTTATGGCTATCCCCGGCGCCGCTCCGCTGGCCACCAGCGCCGCGACAAAGGGTATATGGCCCACCGCGCATACATACATGATCGCTCCCAGCACAGCGATGCCGGCAAGCGAGATCAGCCCCGGATTGCCCAAAAATTGTTGAATAAAAACCGGCGGGACCAGGGTGGTAATGACTCCGGCCAGCAGCATGCCTATTACCACATACTTGCTTACCTGCACCCCCAGGTCCGTAAATCCCCAATAAAGCCCCGACCGCAGTTTTTGCCCAAGGCCGGGCGCCTCACCGGGTTCGAGTTCCACTAACTCCCCGGGATTTTCTGTGCCGGGAGCGTGGATTTCCCGCCCCGCCAACAAGTTGCCTATGCTCCCTATTAACACCGGCGCCAAAAATCCGGTGATCAGGTAGACGGTGGCGATTTGGGGGCCTAAAAGACCGTAAGCCAAAATGACCGCGGCCGGATTGATAATGGGGGGCGCCGTCATAAAAGCCAGGGTCGGCCCCAGGTAAGCGCCGGAATAATACAGGCCGATCCCGAGCGGAATCACGCCGCAGCTGCAGACAGGAAGCAGCATGCCCGACAACGTGGCCTTGATTATGGAAGAGAAACGGCGGTTGCCCAGCACGCGCTGAAACCTGGCCGGGCTTAAAATATTGTGTAAAGCACCTGCCAGGATGAAACTGAGCACCAGCCAGAAGGAAGCCCCGTTCAGTATATCAATGGCGGCCAGAATGACCTTTTTTAAAATTTCTATAATGTCAATAATCAAGAATTATTACTCCTGACGGCGGCGTCGATAGCTTCTTCAATATTTTTTTTAGTAAGGTTGTCAATTTTTTGCCGGCCGTTGATAATCATGGTGCCTTTGAAGATCATTCCGTATTTCTTTAAGTAGCCGACATCTTTGCCCGCGTGGTAAATCTTTAGTTCAACGTCGTCCCCGTATTTTTCGACCGCATTTTTTATGTTCACCTCATGTTCTGCGCAACTGGCGCAGGTGTTGATGAATTCCACCTGGACTTTAGGCATGGCAATACCCCGCTTTCATTAAATGCTTATCTTGCTTTAAGAAGCTTTTCCCGCGCGATAATAGCGGCCCCAAAGGCCCCGGCGAGCTGGGATTCGGGAGAGACAACAATTTCCCTGCCCAGAGCCTTGGCCAGATACTCTTTCACCCCCTCGTTTTTAGCTACCCCGCCGGTAAAGGCGATCAATTCACCTTTGCCGATCCTTTCGGCCATGGCAACCACTCTATTGGCGACGGAACGGTGGATGCCGGCTATAATCCTGCCTCTTTCCACTCCTTCAGCCAGCAGGCTGATTACTTCAGATTCAGCAAAGACGGTGCACATGCTGCTGATTTGCACAGGCTCCATGCCGCGTGCCAATTCCGCCAGTTCACTTACGTCAACTCCCATGGCGGCGGCCATCACCTGCAAAAACCTGCCCGTTCCGGCGGCGCACTTGTCGTTCATGGAAAAGTCAGTGACGTTGCCGTAACCGTCCGTAAAGATCACCTTGCTGTCCTGGCCGCCGACGTCGATCACCAAGTCGGCGCCCGGCGCCAGATGGTGCGCGCCCCTGGCGTGGCAGGTAATTTCCGTCATGGCCTTGTCTGCGAAGTCAAGGGTTATCCGGCCGTAGCCGGTGGCGATAATATAATCAATGTCCGCCTGCGCCAGTCCGGCCTTGTCCAGAAGTTCGTCAAGAACCTCCCGGCCGGCCTGCCGCGGGCTGTAACCCGTGGGCCGGAGCGTACTCTGCCAGGCCGAACCGTTCATTAAGACCGCTTTGGTGGTTATGGAACCCACGTCAATACCTACAGTAATAATTTACGTCCACCTCTTATCCAATAGTTCAATAAAAGCGGTAACCCGCGTTTTCAACTGCTGCAAGTCGGAACTTGAATAGTCGGTTTCCAGGTGCAGGCACGGTATGTCAAAATTGTCCTTAACGTAGCCGCGGACTAATTCCGCCTCGACATTATAGGTGTGGCAGGCCTGCCAGGTAAGGTCAACAACGCCGTCGACGCGGTATTCGCCAATCATCCTGCCCAGCAAATCCAGACGCCCCTCATTCGGCGTCATGCAGGAGCAGGGGATTTTCAGTGACCTTTCGGCAATAGCTTCCAGCGGGTCCCGCCGCTCGTCTTCATCAACAAGCATGTCCAGGGTTTTGTAGCCGCTGCAGCTTTCAAAGCAAACCACGCTGCCCCCGTTTTCCTCCAGCAGTCTGATTACCTTTTCCGAGCCGATGCCCACCGGGCAACCGGTCAGCAAAATGCGCGGCGTGTCCGGCTGGAAAGGCGAGCCTCCCTGCTCGATTACTTCTTTTACTTCGCCGATTAATTTGTTAACCAACGCTATTCCCTCTAATTTGTTTACATTAAACCCCTTCATAAAAGTGGCGGTTAACAGGTCAAGTCCCGAAAGGGGAGCCGGATCAAACTTGTTTAAATCGTGCAGTTCTTTAATGGCCAGCTGCTCGCTGTTGGACAGTTTTATAGCTTCCCGCAGGCTGTCATCGCTAATCGTCACGCCGAGGGTTTCCTCCAACCGCTCCTTCAGCAGCGACAATTCCTCTTTCCACCAGGGCAGCGCGCCGGGCCGGTCCGCCCCCTG
>MVQK01000270.1 GCA_002067515.1 Pelotomaculum sp. PtaB.Bin013
TCCATCGTTCCCATAAGTAATATAATCAGAAGCGGCAGTACCAGCGCCAACTCGACCAGCGCCTGTCCCCGCTTATCCCCGATTAACTCGCCTACCTGGCGCATGAAAATCACCTCACAAAATATGCGATGGCGCTACCTAAGGCAATAGCGGCGCCGTAAGGGATTGTGCTGCTTTGATCAACTTCTGAGTCCGTATGGTAGCTTTGAAAAAAACTAAATCCGACAGTAAACGGGAGAAAAAGTTTTTTTATGGTAAAGAGCAGTTTCTTGTTTCGGACCAGATAGAATATAGCCAGAATACCTCCTGCAATAGCGCCTGCCAGGAAAGTGATAAAGATAAAGGAAGGACCTTTCAACGCCCCGATGGCGGCCAGGAATTTTACGTCACCGGCGCCGATACCACCCATCAAGTGAGGGATGAGAAGTAATGCCAACCCTAGGGATAAACCTTCCAGGCTGAGAATAACTTGGGGCAGCCCACCGGTGTATAAATGGTAGCCTAAAGCCACAAGAACTGCCGGGAGCAGCACAAAGTTATAAATTTTTCGTTTGGCAAGGTCTGTACATAGGCAGGTGACCGTGAGCAGAAAGAAGACAGTGTCGATAAACATGATTAATACCTCTTAAAGTCTGACCCTACTCAAGTTGCCTTAAGTAGGGTCCAGGATATTGACGGAAATTAAGATTACATTTTAGTTGTGCTGCAATTATATAGGCGTAAAATAATTTACTGCGGATTTAGTGCGTTATTTACCTCGCCAAATTTTGTATTTATATTAGTACCTATTGCCGTCAGCGCAATGATTACAGCACATGCTACAAGCGCTAAGATCAACCCATATTCCGCCATGCCCTGCCCTGACTCTTCGAACAAGAAGTTTTTAAACATTTGAATCATTGAACTTTTCCACCTTTCATTTTTTATTTTATTAAAAAAAATAGTTGCATTATTCAGGGAATTTACTTGCTGTATTTTGGTATGATTTTATAATCCCATCCCCTAATAGACTTAACGCTACAACTACTGCCATTGCCACAAAAGCGAGAATCAACCCATACTCCGCCATGCCCTGTCCGGATTCTTCCATAAACAATTTTTTTGTTAATACTATCATCTACCAACCACCTTTCGGGTTGATTTTATTTAATTGGTGTTTCGTAGTGTAATTTTATCATTTGCTTACAAATAATGACATGATTCTGTAGTCTCAATTTATATAACGACAGTAGTCTGAAAAAAAATGGGACTTGTCCATATAGTTTCCCGGGATTAAAAAAAGCGCCTGCGAACAGCGCTTGAACGTATATAATAGTCTTTATCCCACAACTGGTAAACACTGGACCTCTCTGGAAGTGAATCATAAGATCAGTATTTTTCGGCGGAAAATGGTCCTGGGCCGGTGGCACTGAAAACTATGCTTGCGTTGTGATATGTTTTTATGAAAGAATTGATTTTATAAGTCCACAATTTTATTTTTTACCGCCAGGAGAGCGGCTTGGGTCCGGTCAATCACACCCAGCTTTTGAAAAATATTTGTCAGGTGATTCTTTACCGTTTTTTCGCTTATGTATAGCTTTTGGGCAATGCTTCGGTTGCTTTCTCCATGGGCAACCAACCGAAGCACGTCAACTTCCCGTCTGGTTAAACCCTGAGGCAGGTTGTCCTGGGCGTGGCGGGAAGACAGGCGGCTGAATTCGGCAAATATTTTAGTTGTCATGGATGGAGGAATAAAAGATTCACCCCGCGCAACCCCCAAAATGGTTTGCACCAGCAAATCTGAACTGATGTCTTTAAGTACATAGCCTGAGGCACCGGCTTTGATCAGTTCAAAGAGGTACTCTTCTTGGTCATGAATGGTTAGGGCGATTATGCCAATCTCGGGGCATTCGTTTTTAATTATCCGGGTAGCTTCGATACCGTTGACCTTTGGCATGGTGATATCCATGAGGATGATATCCGGCTTGATTTTCATAGCCTGTTCGATGGCTTGCTGACCGTCTTCCGCCTCACCTACCACCTCAATGGCCTCTTCAGTGGATAAGATTTTACGCAATCCTTCACGGACGAGTGTATGGTCATCGGTAATTAATATTTTTACTTTTTTCAAATTTCGTTTCCCTCCGTTTATGTTAAAGTTTTTCAATTATAGTCCACGGGAACCGAAATACCTATTGATGTGCCCCTGCCGGGAGCGGTAGTGATGTTAAATTCTCCTTTGAGAAGCTGAACTCTTTCCCGTATTCCGATTAAGCCGTATCCGTCGCGTTCCCCGTCTGCCATGACTTTATTCAGGTCAAAACCAGTACCGTCATCTTTAACGTAAATGTTAATCTTCTCGGGAAGCATTTCCATTTTAACTATTGCGCTTTTGGCTCGGGCATGTTTTCTTATATTGTTTACCGCTTCCTGGATAATTCTAAAAAGAGCAACTTCAACAGAACTCTCCAGCCGCTTTTGGGGCCCAATGAAAAGAAATTCAATTTGAACACCTAATTGATCATTGTAATCGGAAAGGTATCTCTTTATTGCGGGTGCAAGACCAAGGTCGTCCAGCACCATCGGTCTCAAATCAAATATTATTTTGCGGACATCGGTTAAACTCGAACGAACCAATTCCTGTAGCGCAACCAGTTCGCCGCGGACTTTATCGGGATGCAAGTCCAGCAGCTTCTGACAATAATCCGCTCTCATGACGATATTAGCCATGGATTGTGCCGGACCGTCGTGGATTTCCCGGGCGACTCGTTTGCGTTCTTCTTCCTGGGCTTTAATGATGCTCATAGCCATCTGTTGCGCCTGGTGGACCTCGCCGATTTTGGAGCCGAGGTCCTGCAGACCCCCACCCAGATAGTTCAAGACTACACCTACTTGGGAAACCAGTTTTTCAGCCCGATCAACTGTGGCGTTGAGCCTGCGCAGGCTTGTTTCCAGATGATCCCGCCTGAACCGCAGGAGTTTTTCTTTTTCTTGCATTTTGATTAGTTCAACTTGCAAATCATATGCCTGATCGTAAGCATCCTTAATATCCTTTTCGGTATATCTCTGAAAATCTTTACTTACTTCCATCAATCTGGCCCTGGCTCTTTTTTCGATAAGAGCCTTTTTGTCCACTTGCCTAATAATTTCCGACACTTCTTTTTTAACTTCGTTAAGTTCCTGACTCACCCTGATTAATTCCAAACGGGAATTTTCCGCTATGTCGTAGATCTGGTTTTTGCTTCGTTCTATGGCTTCTAGTGTTTCTTTGACAATACGGTCAAGGGCATTTATGTCAAACACAATGTTCACCTCGTTGCCCTTTTTTTTAAATGTTCTTTTTTGTTCCCCATTTTCCTCCCTACTTGAGAAAAATAATGAAAATTGAAAGCTTTTACATAATTTATGTGGTTTGTGCTAAACTATATCTGTTTGAGAAAATAACAAGGAGTGATTATGTTTGCGAGTTGATGTGGACCAGGAATTATGTATCAGCTGCGGTACGTGTATAGATCTCTGCCCGGAAGTCTTTAAATGGAATGATGATAATAAAGCCAGTTGCGCTACAGCAGAGATACCGGTTGATTTGGAGGAACAAGCGCACGAGGCCGCCGAAAGCTGTCCTACCGAAGCAATTACCGACATTTAA
>MVQK01000271.1 GCA_002067515.1 Pelotomaculum sp. PtaB.Bin013
CGACATTGACGGCCCGTTGCAGTTATTGATCAATAACACGGAGTATGACAATTTTGTAGGACGCATGGGGCTTGGTTGTGTCAAGCGCGGCAAGATTGCCGCCGGTCAGCAGGTAAGTGTTATTGGGCACGACGGCGTATCGCGTCAGGGCCGCATTGGAAACCTCTATGTGTATGAAGGACTGGAGCGGGTGAATGTCAGCGAGGCGCCCTGCGGCGAAATTGTGGCCTTTTCCGGTTTGGATGATATCAAGATCGGTGAAACCGTGGCCTGCCTGGAGCATCCGGAGCAGTTGGAGCCCATTACCGTGGACGAACCCACTCTGAAGATGACATTTATGGTCAACGACAGCCCTTTCGCCGGACAGGACGGCAAGCACCTGACATCCCGCCATCTGAGGGCCCGGCTGTTCAAAGAGATGGAGAAGAACGTCAGTCTGAGGGTGGAGGAAACCGAAAGCCCGGATGTTTTTCAGGTGAGCGGTCGTGGTGAGCTGCACCTGTCGATTTTAATTGAGACCATGCGCCGGGAAGGTTATGAAATGCAGGTTTCCAAGCCGGAAGTGATTTACCGGTGGGACGCGGGCCAGTTGATGGAACCTATTGAGCTGTTGATGATAGACATTCCTGAGGACAAAACAGGCGTGATCATGGAAATAGTAGGGGCGAGAAAAGGGGAAATGGTCAATATGACCTCGCTGGGCCAGGACCAAATCCGGCTGGAATTTAAAATACCGGCCAGGGGGCTGATTGGCTTGCGCTCTCAGTTGCTTTCCGAGACCAGGGGCCATGGTGTGATGAGCCATATTTTCCTGGACTACGAGCCGTATAAAGGTGACATCAGAGGGCGCTACCAGGGTGTGCTGATCGCTTTTGAATCCGGCGAAGCCAGCCTTTACGGGCTGCATTCCGCGCAGGATCGCGGCGTCTTGTTCATCACTCCCGGTATAAAGGTTTATGAGGGTATGATTGTTGGAGAGCACTCCCGCGAGCAAGACCTTGAAGTTAACGTTTGTAAGAAAAAACACTTGACCAACGTCCGGTCCAGCACCGCCGAGGCCGCCATGCGTTTGGACGAACCAAGACAGTTCAGCCTGGAGGAAGCGCTGGAATATATCGGCAGTGACGAGCTGTTGGAGGTCACCCCGAAGAATTTACGGTTACGGAAGCGAGTCCTTAACAAGCACGACCGCCAAAGAAACATGAAAAACTATCAGACTGTATAACACAAGGGGGACAGATGCCATGTCCCCCTTATTTTCAAAATAAATTAAACTAAATCCTTTATCCATTGTTCAGTCGTTAGCACCTTGCTAAACCGCATGGCTTGAGTAACTAGTATTGCCCTATGCAACTCCTCAGCTGTAACAGTCCCGGCTTCATTTGATATCTGAAGCGTCCCGGTCGCATCTGAAATAAACTCCACTGAAAACCCCGGGTGCATGGCTTGCCTGGCTGTAGTGTCACAACACATTTGAGTCATATATCCGGTAATTACCACGGTATCTATATTCTTTTCTCTCAACCAGGATTCCAAGTCCGTGCCGGTGAAACTGCCAGGCAAGTTCTTTTCTACAAAATGTTCGCGCGGCAACTCCGCGACTGCCGGGTGAAGTTTCCATTCTTCGGAGCCCTTCCTGAATGTCTTTGCATCTTTTTGAAGTATCGATAACTAATAGCGCTCTTTTCAATTTTCCCCCTCCTTTTCCTATAAAGCGTGACAAGGCGGAACAGCAGGCGGCGCCTTGTCACGCTTCTATAATTTCGAAGCAACCACGGCGATTTCCTCGTAAAGCTTTTTGCAGTACCCTAGAAGGCCGGCGGCCTCTTCCGCCAGTTTCTTATCATTTTTCTTGCTGCCGCTTGTGATCATCGCGTTGGCTTCCCATATAGCCTGAAGGAGCTTCTTATCGTCTTTCTTTATTATGCGGACGGAAAGGTAGTTAAGAACCGTCGCAATATTAATGACCTTACGATAGAACTTGCCCGGGTCATCGTCACTTGCGGCACTATCAATGAGCTTGCCAACGTCTTCTCCAATCTCATCCCACACTTCCCCAGCTTCCATCATTGCAAAGTTATCGATATCTCCCCAGAGCGGGACACCCACGATCTCGTCAAGCGTGGATATGAGCGGGCTTACATTTAGCTTGTCATCCTTTGGCGTCCGGGTGGCAGTAGCAAATACGCTGCTTTCCACGGATTTATCCCTGGGTCCAAGGTGCAGGTCCGCTGACACTTTTTCATTTTTGCCAAAAAGGTTCGCAATCGTGTCAATATCGCCGGGCTGGCGGTCGCTCGCCCCGAACAGATAGCTGCCGTGGATGATAGCAATCTCGCCTTCCTTAAAGAGTCCGCCAACAACCGGCAGTTCCGTTTCGTCCTCGATAACCTTTTTTTCCGCCCACTTGTTGAGGATGTAGTCGCCCAGCGTGCGCATCGCCAAAGCTATCCGGCGCGCCACTTCGATCTTGCCCTCAACCGGCAGTGTCAGCCATCGCGGGGAAACAGCGCCGCTCTCCAGCAGGTTGATAATTGTATCAAGCTGCTTTACATAATGCGGGAACTGGGCCGCGAGCCTCTTGAAATAGGGCGTATTTTTATCCAGCATCTGGCCAAAAACGCTATTCTCCAGCGACTTGGCCAACCCTAGCGCTCCACGGATGATATCCAGCACGCCCGTGCTGGTGACGCTCTCTTTTTGATCCTGTTTCTCCTCTATCTCAAACTCAACATCTGAATCAGACTCACCTGTAAGTTTCGACTCGGCAAATTGAGCCAGATCGGGCCAGTCGCCGAAGTCCTTGTGTTTCTTCTCAGAGTCCCATGGCAATAAGACAGTAGTAATCTGCTTAACACTAGCTCTAAAGACATTAGGGAACTGCTTCGACCAAGGCACCTCGGGTTTTGGAATGCCATAGTTGTGTGGTCCCGGTTTGCCGGCAACGAAGTCCTTGAGGATCTCAGCAGCGTCTTTTGCGTGGAACCCCGCCATCTCTCGGAAAGTGATGAACCTTTGGACAACCCCGTTAGCTTCGCCTGCCGAATGAGCGGCATGCCGGGTCGTCTTGATGTTAGCATCTTCTTCAAAGGCTGACCGGTGTTGAATTATTCCTTTCAAAAGACTATCAACAGCCTGATTACCAATTGTGCGTTGAAGTTGTAATATATCTACTGAGGAAAGCGAGGAAGGAGAAAGCATGACTCGTTGAATAATATTTGAATGGTGTGTCTGCTGAGTTAACGTGCCAACATCTTGGACAGTTAATTTGGGCGACTTTTGCTTCAATATAGCATTATCATTACTATTATTTTTTTCCTCTTTCAAAACATTAGCATCTCCTTTTCGTTGGTGGCAGCACTGCTACCAAGATATTCACCTGCCGGCAACACCTATTTATATTACTTCATTTCAAAGTACTAAAATCCTACAGTATCCCTGGAAATATTTTTCGACAGTATTCTGCAATTTTCACCAATATATCTGTTGAATTTGCTTATCTCAAAAAGCTCACGGGGTTATTACAGTATGTAGGGGCAATCCTTGATCCCCAATAAATCATATTGACCCGGCCCTTGGGGCCGGGCTTATAATTACTTAAAAGGTGGTATGGCAATGGAGAATCGG
>MVQK01000272.1 GCA_002067515.1 Pelotomaculum sp. PtaB.Bin013
CTACTAAAAGTAAACGGGGTTGTGCATGCCAAAAGGCATTGACGCCGCAACAGCCACCAGCGCCGCAATTATAATGATGAATAAAACCAGAAGGAGCAAAAAAGGTGATACCACAACCAGGAACGACCGGCCTGCGGTTAATCCGTGCACCTGCTTCAGACCGATCACCAGCAGGACAACGCTCCATACCACTGTCGCCAACCCTGCCAGCGCGATTATAATCAATCCGCCCGTACCCAGCCACAAGGACAACAAATTAACCGGAACCATAAAGATGGATGGCATGCCGGCCAGCCCTACGACCACCAAAACACCCGTAGCGACGCCTTTCCCGCCTAGCAATTCAGCTGCAAGGTGTATGAAAGCGCTGTAGCCAAACCATTTCAAATAGCCCCAGAACAGGCCGAAGACTGCTCCCAAAGGAGCCAGCGCCCGGAAAGACGACAGGAAATTTTCTAAATCGTTGTTGTAAAGACCTGCAGTCATTGCCCGTGAAACGGTAAGCAGCCCCATTGTAACGTCTAGAATACATATGACAGTAAATATCAGGAAAGCGAGGGCAACCGGCGGCTTTTTTGCGACAGCTTCCAGGGTTCTCAACGGATCAAAAAGCACACCGTAAACCAGTTCTAAAAAATCCTGGCGGCGAGGCTCGCCTCCGCCGGGGGACTGTTCAAATTCCAAGTTAATATCAGTTACTTCACCGTCTTCCCGGTCGAGATCATTATCCAATGAAACACCCCCTTAAAATTCAGATTGTCAGTAGTCATCTCAAGCTAAACGGATAGGATGAAGCTCCTCCGGTTAAAGCCGGCATACTTTTGCCTGATAGGATGCTTTCCCAGGCGCCCCCTAAAAAGTTTCGCCAAATATTTTTATAACCAAGTTCAGCAATTACCGGCTCACCTGATAGTCCCGCCAGTTTTCCAGCCAATAGCACCGCGTCGTGAAAATCGCCAAGCTGGTCAACCAAACCGAGTTCAATAGCCTGCCGCCCGGTAAAAACCCTGCCGTCGGCCAGCTTTCTAATTTCTAAAACGTCTTTATGCCTGCCTTTCGCGACAGCATCAACAAACTGGTTGTAAATATCGTCAATCATCGATTGAAAAATAGCCCTCTCATCCGTTGTCACCGGCCTGGATGAGGATCCCATATCCTTATAGGGGCCACTCTT
This sequence comes from Pelotomaculum sp. PtaB.Bin013, assembly GCA_002067515.1. Taxonomy (GTDB): domain Bacteria; phylum Bacillota; class Desulfotomaculia; order Desulfotomaculales; family Pelotomaculaceae; genus Pelotomaculum_D; species Pelotomaculum_D isophthalicicum. Next base: position 1,175 of record MVQK01000272.1, read on the forward strand.
AAAAGTTTCTTCGCTTATTCCCAGCTTATCGTATAATCCCTGGAGATTTGGCGTCTGCATAATGACTCCGATACTTCCGGTCATCGTACCGGGGTTGGCAACGATTTGGTCTGTGCACGCGGCGACCCAGTAAGCGCCGGAAGCCGCCACGTCCCCCATAGAGGCCACTACTTTTTTACCCGATTGCCTCAATCTTTCAATTTCCAATCCGATTTCCTGCGAGGCTGCCGGAGTACCGCCAGGGCTGTTCAGCCTTATTACCACGGCTCCCATCTCCGGATCCCGGGCAGCTTTTCTTATAGTAGCGGCTATTTCTTCCGAACTGACACCGCTGCTTAACAATCCGGTGTCAGATTGACCGGACGCGATAGTGCCCTCAATATAAATCACACCGACTTTACCCTTGTCAGAGCCGGACTGCCGAGGCGTTCTGTTCCCAGTACGCAAATTAAACGAGAGAACGACCGACAGAGCTACCAGTCCAAGAATTATGCCTGCGATTATCTTCCTGCTCATTACCAACCACCTCTTTATCTCATGTTACCTTATCATGCTGTTTTGCTTGGAAAACATGCATGCTATCGGTAACAAATTACGAAAGACCTAAGGGCTTACATAAACGGCGATTTTAAGGCCTCATTCAAAGAGTGAATGAGCCCGAGGATAAGTGAGGGAACTGTTTGAAGCGCAAAGCGCCGAGTTTGACCGAACCCGAGGTTGAAAAAAGCTCGAACAATTATAGGGACCGAACATGAGCCGTGGTGTAAGCCCATAGGTCTCTGACAAAAAAGCTTTGGTTTAACCAAAGCTGCAATAGAATTCAACAAGTTATTTACTTCGCTCCGCATACTTCCGGGCCGCCCCGATAAATTCTCTGAATAACGGATGCGGCCGGTTGGGCCGGGATTTAAACTCGGGGTGAAACTGGGTAGCCACAAACCAGGGGTGGCCGGTCAGTTCAATAATCTCCACCAAATAACCGTCAGGCCGCGTGCCGGTAAATGCGAGGCCGCCACGCGCAAAATCCTCCCGGTAAATATTGTTCATCTCATAACGGTGGCGGTGCCTTTCTTCAATTATTTCCTCCTGGTATGCCTGCCGGGCTAGCGAGCCGGGTTGAAGCATGCACGGGTAGTGGCCCAAACGCATGGTTCCCCCCATCTGGTCGAGTGTTTTTTGTTCCGGCAGCAGGTCTATGACCGGATAAGGCGTATCGGGGTTAAACTCTATACTGTTCGCCCCCTGCCAGTTCAAAACATTGCGGGCAAACTCCACTACGGCAAGCTGCATTCCGAGGCAAAGGCCCAGGTAGGGCACTTTATTCTCACGGGCATACCGGATGGCCTCGATCTTGCCTTCAATGCCACGGTCTCCAAAACCGCCAGGCACCAGAACGCCGTCAACATCAGCCAAAAAATCCTCAACTTTTGCGCGTTCAACTTCTTCTGAGTCAATCCATTTGATCTTGATCGCCGACTCATTATAAAAGCCCGCGTGACGCAGGGCTTCCGCGACGCTCAGGTAAGCGTCGGGCAGAGAGACGTATTTTCCCACCAGACCTATGGTGGTAGTATAGCGTAAGTTTTTCATCTTTACCACCATTTCCTGCCACTCGGTCAAATCCGGCGGGCCGGTGGCGATACCCAGTTTGTCCAGCACAATATCAGCCAGGCCTTCTTCTTCAAGCATCAAGGGAACCTCATAAATAGACGGAGCGTCTACAGCCTGGATCACCGCGTCCTTGTCAATATCACAGAATAATGCCAGTTTATCTTCCATTTCTTTGGAAAGAGGCCGCTCGCTGCGGCAGACAATCACATCCGGCTGGATGCCGATGCTCCTGAGTTCTTTGACGCTGTGCTGAGTGGGCTTGGTTTTCAACTCGTTAGCTGCTCTCAGGTACGGAACCAGGGTAACATGGATATAAACCACATTATTTTTACCGAGATTGCCCTTCAACTGGCGGATGGCTTCTAAAAAGGGCAGTGACTCAATGTCGCCGACAGTCCCGCCGATCTCGGTAATGATTATATCGGCGCCTGATTCATCGGCCACACTGCGCACCCGCTCCTTAATTTCATTGGTGATATGGGGAATTACCTGCACCGTGCCGCCCAGGTAGTCACCCCTGCGCTCCTTGTTTATTACTGAAGAATATATTCCTCCGGTAGTGACGTTGCAGTTTCTGAAGATATTTATATCAATAAACCGCTCATAGTGCCCAAGGTCCAGATCGGTTTCCGCGCCGTCCTCAGTGACAAAAACTTCTCCGTGTTGATAAGGGCTCATGGTACCTGGGTCAACGTTAATATACGGGTCCAGTTTCTGAATGGCTACCTTCAGCCCGCGGCATTTTAACAGACGCCCTAGGGAGGCGGCCGTAATTCCCTTTCCCAGCGAAGAAACAACCCCGCCAGTAACAAATATGAATTTGGCCATAACT
>MVQK01000273.1 GCA_002067515.1 Pelotomaculum sp. PtaB.Bin013
AAAATTTTGGCCTTCACAGCCATTTTTGTTGTTGTGGAATTGGTGCTATTTACCATTAACTGCATAACTCATGTTTGGTATAATATCCTACTTATTCGACAATATCTTTTCAGTCCAAACCTTCTCAAATTCTTCCTTAGATATCTTAAGTGGTCTAAACTGAGCATCTAAAGCAATTTCCTCTATCTCAGGCAGTGGGTATTCTGACAAGCCAGAACCCCCGAACTCAACTTCCGTTGTAGCATACCCAATCTTCCCATCTCTAAATATCTCTACCTTCCTTAGCTCGGTTCGGTTCTCATCCATCTCTGAATATATCCTAATTGGTTTATAGCCTGTTTTTTCCTAATTACTCAAGCATTCGAGTGATAAGTAAACTGGATACATTTTAGATAATAAAAATTTCTAGATATTAAATTTGCCTCTTTGCCTGACAATTTCCGAAATGGCCTGGGAACGGCTATTGACGCCCATTTTACGGTAAATACTGTGGAGGTGAGTTTTTACCGTGTCCACGGCCACGTTGGTCATTATCGATATTTCCTTGTTTGACAAGCCCTGGCTTAAGTATTTGAGAATCTCATCTTCTCTCCGAGTAAGATTTTTGTTGTCATCTTTTGTTAGTATGCCTGATAAATTAAAAGAACCTTGGGCTATCCGGATATAGTCCTTAACTAGTTGATCGATTAATGCCGGGTCAATTACCGTTTCACCGCGATAAGCCTGGTGAACGCTTTCCATAAGCTTTTCTTGTGACGCTTGCTTTAATATATACCCAGTCGCCCCGGCTTGCAGGGAAAGCCTGACCGACTCCGCGTCTTCGAATATGGTTAGCATAATTACTTTTATTCCGGGCACAAGGGAGGTAATTTTACGAGTGGCTTCAATGCCGTTCATTTTTTGCATTTTAATGTCCATCAGAACAACATCCGGGACGTTGCGCGTGACGAATTCCAATGCGTCTTCAGCGTTCGAGCAGCAGCCGATAATGTTGATATCCTGTCTAGGCCTCAACATTGCGACCAGGCCTTCCCGGATCATTGGATGATCATCGACAATCAGCAGCTTAATACTGGACACTGTAACACCCCCTAGTTGGCAAGCTGAGTAGGTACCTGGACTGTAACTGTCGTACCCCAGCCGAGCTGGGATTCTATTTTAAAAGTTCCTCCCAACAGGGTGAGCCGCTCCCGGATATTGGCTAATCCCAGGTTTCCGTACGGATCGTCCCGGCTGGGAGGCGTTAAATTGAAACCGGTGCCGTTGTCCTTGACCACAAGCACGGTGTTATCCTCGCCGTTAACCAGGGTAACCTGGACCCTGGTGGCCTGAGAATGTTTGATTATATTTGCCAGGAGTTCCTGGACGATACGGTAAAGCGTCAATTCAACATTAGCCGGCAGCGATAGTATTTGGTTTTCCATTACCAGTTCAAAATCTATCTGGCTCTCTTCCTGCAGCGTGCGGACAAGAGCCTGAAGCGCGGGGCCAAGCCCGTAAGTGTCGAGCATCACCGGCCTCAGGTTGTAAACGATTCTGCGTATTTCCTGAATTTGCTGTCCAAGCAAGCCTTGTATTTTGATTAGTTCGTTTTTATTAGGATCATCGCTGCCGGTGGATATGGCAAGCAACTGAATACGATACCAGATTCCCAGCAGGGCCTGGATGGCCCCGTCGTGGATTTCCGACGCGACTCTTTTGCGCTCATCTTCCTGGATGCAAATCAACTTTTCCAAAAGCTGTTGCAAGAGTTTTTCTTTTTTGGCCAGGGTGTCCACAAGCTTGGTATTTTCCATGGCAATTGAAGTTGCTTTGGCGATTGCGGAAAATATGGTCACTTCTTCCTGGTCAAATTGCTTGTCATGAGCCAACCGGTCCACCTGCATGATCCCGAGCGCGCTGTTTTTAGAAATAAGCGGAATTAGGAGCACTCTTGCGTAAGAAAAATTATTAATGATTTCCAGGGGGAGACCGCTTTCGATATTGTCCGGGGTTAACACCACCGGCTGTTGTTCTCTTATCGCCTTGATAAACGCCGGGTATGGGGCGAGACCTTTTTGCACTCTGAATTTCTTTTTGAGTTCTTTGTCAAAGCTGCCCACGCCGACAGCCGGTATAATTGTCTGATCGGTTTCGTTTAATAGGAAAATAGCGCAGCGGGCGTTGAAAAGATCAGCAGTGATCTGGGAAACTATGTGCAGGATCTGGTTTAAGTTCAGGGTTGAACTGATTGTGCAAACTGTCTCCAACAGAACAGACAGTTTCCTTAAATTCCGGTCTTTTTGCCCGCCGAAAACGGAATCTTGAATAATGTTGACAATATGAATACCAAGAGAAGTGGCTTTGTTTAGATAACTCTGCACTGTCGCGGGTGAGGATTTAAAAACGCCGATTTCCATTTTGCTGGCGGGGTCGCAGGCCCGCAGAATGATAGGTATTGTGGTAAAAGATGAAGGTTGTAATGAATCCATTGTTTCCGTAGGATTATGACTCGCGCCGGACTTGTCCGTATATTTGTTGTAATAAGAGCCTACGGACGGCATTTTTTCACACAAGCCTTTTCTTGAAACCTGCAAGCAGACGGTTTGTTTGTTGCTGACATACAAAATCAACCCCGCGTGCGCAAATTCAAACGAGTCAACGGAAAAGCTTAAAGCTTCCTTTATGGCTGGACATATTTTTTTAATGTTGTTGAAGTTAGTACTGATTTTGCACACCATGAGCAGTTCAGGATTTTCAAGATTGTTGTTGGCCGTGCTAAATTTAATCACCACCCAACGATAAGCTCAATCTCCCTCGGGTTCAGTTAAACTCGACGCTTTGTGCCTCAAGCAGTTCCCTTACTTTTCCTCTGACTCGCTCGTTCTTTGAATAAAGCCTAAAAATTGCCGCTAGATTATGCCCAAAGGACACTTATCCACAAATCAAGAAAAGCATAATTTCCTTAATCAATAAAAAACCTTTCCTTAAACGGAAAGGGCTAATAACAAGCGATAATAAAATGTCTTCCAGAGGAAGACGTAATAATCACTTACAGATCCTAACGGCTCTGCTGCTTATTGTCTCCTTTCCATAAGGGAGGCATGGCCGTTTCCCGCCATACCCTGCGGCCAGCTTGCCATGAGATATATCCTTTAGGCAAAAAGGCTCGGAGAAGTTTTCAATTCTTAGTTTTTCTTTAGAACAATTATAATCACAGAATAAATTGCATGTCAACCAGCATTTTAATTTACTTTTGCTGTCCATCAAAAGGGGTACGGGGCAAAACTCCTAAGAATTAACCTTAATACATTATATTATTTAACCCTTCTCCCTTCCTGCACAGTTTATGCCGTGTGTTTTACCGCCCGTCCAAGGAGTACGAAGGCAATCTCTAAGATGTAACACTTTACCGTTTCATTATTATACTTTTTCCATCCTTTCTAGCGATTTTTTTTATTTGGCCGTTTCATTATGATTTATTTGAGAATAGCCATGTCCTAATTCTGTCGGACGCGGTTATTTACAGGCGCACCGGTATGGTATCAAGGAAATTTAATATGGAGGAGGATGAAGTAATGGGAATGGAAGTTTTTAAGGACATCTATGAAAACCGGCACAAGTATCAAAAGG
>MVQK01000274.1 GCA_002067515.1 Pelotomaculum sp. PtaB.Bin013
ACATCTTGAGCCGGATATATTACTCATTGATGAGGTACTGGCTGTTGGGGATATAGCGTTTCAGAAAAAATGTCTCGAGAAAATAAAATCCTTCGCCAGGGAGGGACGGACAATTTTATTTATTAGCCACAACATTGAATTAGTCAAATATTTATGCAAAAGCGCTCTTTGGCTAAATAACGGCCGGTTAGCAAGAGCCGGTGCTGTGAACGAAGTGATTAAAGATTATGAAAGGAATTCACTGGCGATCAGTCATTGATAACGACTGCAAGGGGGACAAGCAACCGGGAGAAACCAGTTTTACATAGTATCTTGCTGGTATATTGTACATCTTATTGTATAATTAAAACGTGCTGATATCATTGCCGGCACTCCCTATAGATTTTTAGTGAGGTGGGTAAGATGAAAAAATATTATTTGGCATGTTTATTATTGGCCGCGATGTTATTCTCAGGCTGCTCAATCCAAAAAGATCAATTAAAAGGCATGGAAGATAATACTTCTCCGGACAAAGATAACGCTGTGGTTGAAGTCAAACCTGCGATTAACGCTCCTCAGCCCGCTGTAAAGAACCCGGCTGAGGTCGAAAAGGTCACTGAGCAGAAAAATAACCGGGATAGGGAGGCTGCAGATTACAAGTCCATAAAAGACAGGGAGAAAAGTATGCCATATGCCGGGCTGGTTAGTGACGATTATAAAAGAATTATCAGTCTTGACGAATTGGCCGCCAGAATTGCGGCGACATACAAGTTCCTGGAGGATTATCCAGACTCGCCGTATAGGGAAGAAATAAGTAAATGGAGAAGCGAATACCTGCACGACTACATGTTCGGCAATTTTAAGTACACATCTTCGTTTCAATGGATGGACGGGAGCAATATTTTTTCGAAGGAGTACCTAAAAAGTTACGAAGACTCGCAGCTAAAATACAAAGGCACCGCCTTTGCGTCGCTTCTTAATGAATATACGGCACTCATAAAAAATGAGGGGAATAAGATGACGGATAAGGTCAGGGCTTTTGTGAGTAAGAATTCAAAAGATGAGCAGGTGATTTTTAAGCTGCCCAGTTAAATTTAGATATTTTACCTTCGGTTACAGATGATGAGAGGTGCTAGGAGTGGATCTTATTGTCGCCGGGAGGAATCGCGGTAAGTGAAACAATTTGTAAAACCGCGCTGAATAAAACAGGCATACCCGGTTACCAGTACTGCCTCAACCCGTATGTCGGGTGCGCGCACGCTTGCAGTTACTGCTATGCCTCATTCATGTGCCGCTTCAGAGGTCGCCGGGAGCCCTGGGGGACGTTTGTCGAGTGCAAGATCAACTTTCCGGCGGTGCTGGAGCGCCAGTTAAAGCGGCTGGGCTCGAAGGGCGGCAGCATTCTGACGGGAAGCGTGACCGATCCCTACCAGCCGGTGGAGGCCAGCTATTGTTTGACACGGTCCTGCCTTGAGGCGCTGGCTTCATGCCCGTTGCTTGAACTTGGTATCCTCACCAAGTCAGCGCTTGTGCTGAGAGATCTCTCTCTACTGCAAAAAATTAACCGTTGCTCGGTGGGCTTCTCCATAACCACCATAGACGACAAAGCAGCCCGTATCCTTGAGCCGGGCGCGTCGTCCCCCGGTTTGCGGCTGGCAGCCGCCAGGCAGTTGATCGGAGCGGGCATACCGGTCTGGGTATTTATCGCCCCACTCCTGCCGGGGTTGGGGGACAGTGATGAGGCTCTGGCCGCGCTGTTTAGCTCGTTGAAGAAAGCCGGCGTGCGGGAGGTCATGGCGGATACCCTGACAGCCTACCCATCAGCGGTTGGCCGGTTGCGGCAGGTTTACCGCAAGTATTTCCCGGCATCTCTGAAGGTCCTTGAATGGTACCTGAAGGACTCTCGTGATTATAGGATGATCATCGGCGACCGGATGAATAAACTAGCTCGTGATGATGGGATCCAATTTTCGTTGGTTTAAACTATACTGATATCGCCATTTAGCTGATTGTGAATAATACCTCGAATTGGAATTTTATAAATTGAAGTATGGAAAAGAGGCAGGTATATTGAAACTTAGCTATCAGGTCACTGCTGCGGATGCAGGGCTTACGGCTGAGAGAATAATGCAAAAAAACCTTGGTTTTTCACGTACAACGATCCGCAAGTTGAAGCGGTTGTCAGGTGTTGTGGTGAACGGGCAGGCGGCTTATTTAAACAAGCGTTTGCAAGAAGGAGATCAGATAAGCGTAAATCTGAGGTTTGAAGAATATGCAAATGTACTGCCACAGCCCATACCTATTGAAATAGCTTATGAAGATGAGCATCTTTTAATTGTTAATAAGCCGCACAACATGTTGGTGCATCCTTTAAAACGCGAGCCGGAGAACACGCTGGCCAACGCAGTTTTATACCATTTTGACAATAACACGGAACCGGTGTTTCGTCCCTTGTCACGACTGGACCGGAACACTTCCGGATTAGTGGTTGTGGCCAAACATGCTCACGCCGGGTTCCGGCTTGCCCAGCAGCTGAGTTCCGGTGAATTGTGGCGGGAATACCTTGCTGTTGTGGGTGGCTTTTTAGAGCAAGAGAGCGGTTCCATCGACTTGCCCATAGGCCGCTGCAAGGATAGCAAAGTAAAACGTATGGTTTGCCCTGACGGCAGGCGGGCGATAACATATTATCAAGTAAAACAGTATTTGGCGGACAGCACGCTTGCAAGGCTGCGCTTGGTAACTGGGCGCACTCATCAGATCAGGGTACACATGAGCCATATTGGACATCCGCTAGTGGGTGACGCTCTTTACGGAGGGCGTATGGAAGGAATAAACAGACAGGCTTTGCATTGCTGCCGGGTGGGGATGAAACACCCGATAACCGGTAACGAGTTGATTATTGACGCCCCGATCCCAATAGATATGCAGGATTTAATTGATAGTTTCCTCAAAATGAGTCAGGGGACGGTTCCCTGACTCATTCCTTGCTATTTTCAGCGAGAAACGCAATACTAGTATTGTAGCGGCAACTACCCAAGGGGAATGAACTTTTTAAGTTCTGCTGTGACAAGTTTAACGATTTCCGGCATCCGGGGGTCATTAGGTTCAGTCGGCAGTTCGATTAATTGACCCGCGATTGGGATAGATGTAGATTTATTTGTAAAAATATCCTTGGTTAATTCGGGTGGAAGTGAAAGTCCTGCTCGTTTTGCGAAGCGTTGAAGCGCGGGAGTGAATATGGTTTTGGGATCCCGGTACAATTCTGCAAGGCAGTTGGTTGCGATACCGGGAATGGCGAAATACTTCTCGTAAGCCTCTATATGCTGATATCTCACTTGCTTAAAGAAATTGATAAAGGCAGGACTATTTGAATCAATTATCTCCTTGTTGATCTCACCCTCAAAAGGAGGAGCGCAGGGTTTGATTTGAAGATAGTCGCCACTCAAGGCAACTTGTTCGGCGCAATTTACAAAACGATCTGTGACTATGTCTTCGGGAATAGCCGGGAGATAGATCCTTTTAATTTGCTCCAAGGTTGTCTCATTCCAAGCGTGCGGTACTATATCAAGTTTATTCCAGTAGCGAGTGACCTCTTCTAAGATTTGATCTGAATATTGAGAGAAGG
>MVQK01000275.1 GCA_002067515.1 Pelotomaculum sp. PtaB.Bin013
ACAACTAAAACCTTCACATTATTTCCCACTTGAGTAGCCTTGATAGCCGTGACCAGATCATCCGCGTTGTTGATCTTGACCCCATTAAACTCAACAATCACATCCCATTGCTTTAGGCTGGCTTTTTGCGCCGGGCTGCCGGCAATCACTCCTGTTACCAGAGCCCCTTCCGCTTTCGTCAACCCCAGGTAGCGGGCCGCTTCCTCATCCACCGGGCGCACCTGAACGCCAATCCACGGGCTTACACTGTTAACACTGTTTTTCAAATCTTCAAGCACACGCTGAACAGTGCTCGTTGGGATCGCAAAACCAATACCTTGAGCCTGAGCGTTAATAGCCGTGTTGATCCCAATTACTTCACCCTGCAGGTTGAGCAAAGGCCCGCCACTGTTGCCGGGGTTAATGGAAGCATCTGTCTGAAGCAAGTTTTCATACTGCCGGTCGCTTATATTAACTGGTCGGCCTTTGGCACTAATCACTCCGGTCGTTACAGTATGATCCAGTCCATAGGGGTTTCCAATAGCGATCACCCAATTGCCCACCCTAATCTGGTCGGAATTGCCAAGATTTAAGAAGGGCAGATCTGAATTGGTATTTATTTTTAAGAGAGCTAAATCCAAGTTGTAGTCAGAACCAACTATTTTTGCCGCCAGCGGCTTATCAAAGCCGGTCACAGTAACGGCAATATCATTAGCGCCATCAATCACATGTTCATTTGTTAAAATAAAACCATCGTTAGAGATGATAAACCCTGAACCGAGACCTTCTTCCTGTTGCCTGGGGCTGAAAGGCAAACCAAAAAACTGGCGGAAGAAAGGGTCGTTGAAAAGAGGATCGGCAGCCTCGCCGCTAACCTTTTTCGTAGAAATTTTAACTACAGCCTGGCTGGCACTGGAAACTACATTAGCAACAGCGTCAGGACCTGTTCCCAGCGGTGAATCAACATTTACCTGCGCACCAACCTGATTCCCCTTTTTAGCCAGCAAAAGACCCCTGGTAAAATCACAGCCGCCTGTAAATGTTATTCCGGCTAAAAAAGCAGCTACTAATGCAAACAACAGTAAGCGTCTCCAGCTGGTTGGCATGGCTAAAAACCTCCATATTTATTGATAAATCCTTTTAGTATTATAACAAAAAATCACATTAACTAAAGCAACAGACAAAAAACCAACCTCCCAATGCTTTAAAAAACCCGGCAGGTTGGAACAATTGCATTTTTAATCCTATTGCAAATTATTTCAAAAATCCCTTAAGAATGGTTTCTTCAGCTTCAGATTCAGAAAGCCCCATCGACATGAGTTTAATCAACTGCTCACCGGCAATCTTCCCGATAGCGGCTTCGTGGATCAGTTGGGCATCCGCATGATGCGCCGCTATTGCAGGTATGGAACTAATCTGTGCTTCATGCATGATTATTGAGTCACATTGCACATGACCCCGGCAACGGTTTAAACCCACCACGCGCGGGTAAAATATTTGCCTGGAGTTATCCCTGCCCACTGAACGGGAAATAATCCTGACAGAAGAATCCTGCCCCAATAGTTCAACTTGGACTTTCGACTCAGCAAACTGATTGCCGTCAGTAAGCATCCGCTCAGTTAATAACAGGTGAGCATTCTTATGCAAACGCGCCTCCGTGTCACGTTTTGTGTTGTCAACACCGCTTATTTGCACCAGTTCCATCTCCGCAAAAGCATCCTCTTCCAGCTCAACGATGGTTTTCGGATTGAGTATTTTTTGGCCCTGGCCGGTTCCTTCACCATAGTGTTTCTCAACATAACGAACACGCGCACCTTTCCGGACGATAAAATTATGTATTCCGTCATGCCGCGCATTCATATCCCCGGGATTATGTATGCCACAGCCGGCAACAACCAGGACATCGGCTCCCTCTCCTATGTCGAAAGTGTTATATACCAGGTCTTCCAAGCCCTCAGCTGTTAAAATCACCGGTATGTGGACACTCTCGCCTTTTGTTCCCGGCTTGACTATAATATCGATTCCAGGTTTATCTTCCTTCGTTCTAATCTCAATATTTGCCGTGGTATTGCGACTGATTCCCGCTCCGTTCTTACGGATGTTATAAGCTCCCTGGGGGATATCGTGCATACCCGCGACAGTTCGCAACATATGTTTATCTATGGCATTCAACAATTTCTTCATTCCCTTCGCTGCAAGCGTCACGGCAGTTACAACCAGCATCCTCCATAATCAAAGGCCAAATAACGTCTCTACTTCCTTGTTCTTTGATCATCCCGTCAGCTACCAGGATAATTTCATCAGCGAGACTTAATATTCTTTCCTGGTGCGATATCAGCACAATTGTAGTGTCGTGCGTTCTGTGATAATTTTGAAACGTTTCAGTCAATCTGCTAAAACTCCACAAATCTATACCCGCTTCCGGCTCGTCATAAACAGCGATCTTTAGCTCTCTGGCTAACAGGCTGGCGATCTCGATCCGTTTGAGTTCACCACCGGAAAGGCTGATATCCACCTCTCTCTCCAGGTAATCCTGAGGGCAAAGTCCTACATCATAAAGCAGACTGAATTCCCGCATTATTTTATCTTTTCCTACTGCTAGTTGCAACAGTTCTCCAACCGTCAAGCCCTTAAAACGGGGGGGTTGCTGGAACGCGTAACCAATACCTAACCTGGCCCGCTCGGTCACTCCAAGCTCAGTAATATCCTCGCCGTTAAATATGATTTTACCACTTGTTGGTTTATAAATACCCATGATTACTTTGGCCAGGGATGACTTCCCTCCCCCGTTAGGTCCGGTAAAAACATATAGCAAGCGTTCTTCGAAAACAATATTGATATCCTTAAGGATCTCCACAGGACCTTTATCACCCTCGATTGTTAAGGACAGGTTCTTTATTTCCAGCAACATTGAACACTTCCTTTCAAAAACAAAATCAAATATTAAATGTTTACTATTCAGGTATTCAGAATTCAGGAGTCAGAATTCAGAATACTCCGGGACGATAAACCGTTTTCTCATTCTGACTTCTGACTCCTGGCTTATAACTATAACATAACCATTTAGGATCCACAATAAGCCCCTGTTATAAGTATAGTGAAATGTAACCTTGCGATTAACTGATAAAAATGATGAAGCCGGATTAACAGAAACAAGAAGGGAATACGGAAAGAACCTTTCACTTATTCCGGCATCCAGTCTCTGACTTCCGGCTCCCGTTATTTATTAATCAATATTTTCTAACACATTAAGAAGAAGCCTTAGCAACTAGTTCAGCAATATCATATACCTTAACTCGATCAGTCGCTTCCTTATCCTTCAAGCCGTCTTCCAGCATGGTCAGGCAGAACGGGCAGTTGCAGATGATAGCCTGTGGATCCAGTTCCAGAGCCTGTTCAGTACGCGCTATATTGATACGTTTGCCGATGTCTTCTTCAAGCCACATGCGTCCGCCGCCAGCGCCGCAACAGAAGCCTTTTTGTTTTGACCGGGGCATCTCAACCAGGGAAACACCTTTTACGGCGGCGATAACATTCCTTGGAGCACTGTATTCTTCATGATAACGTCCAAGATAACAGGAATCATGATAGGTCGCCTTTACTTGTTCTCCCAGCGCGCCCGG
>MVQK01000276.1 GCA_002067515.1 Pelotomaculum sp. PtaB.Bin013
CCGTTCCCCAGGCTTTCCTACCAGGAAGCGATGAATCGCTTTGGCTCGGACAAACCGGACACCCGCTTTGGGCTTGAATTGAAAGACATATCCGATATCGCGGCGGGGTGCGGTTTCAAGGTTTTTTCATCAGTCGTGGAGAGCGGAGGACAGGTAAAGGGGATTAACGCCACCGGATGCGGCTCTTTCAGCCGAAAGGAAATTGACGACCTGACCGCTTTCGCGGCAATTTACAAAGCCAAGGGTTTGGCTTACTTTATCGTTACCGGGGACGGGGTCAAGTCAACCCTTGCCAAGTTTTTCAACGAACAGGAACTTGCCGCCATCATCAATCGGTTGGAAGCCAAACCCGGGGATCTCCTGCTGTTTGTGGCAGACAAGCCGCAGGTGGTAGCCGACTCGCTGGGAGCGCTGCGGCTGCACCTGGGCGAGCGTCTCGGACTGATTCCTGAAAATACCTTTGACTTCCTGTGGGTAGTGGACTTTCCCCTGCTGGACTATGACCAGGAAGAAGGCCGTTATGTGGCGATGCACCACCCCTTCACCTCACCGAGAGAAAACGACATTCCTCTACTGGAATCCGATCCCGGAAAGGCCCATGCCAAAGCGTACGACATCGTGCTAAACGGCGTGGAGGTGGGTGGCGGCAGTATCAGGATTCACCGCAGGGATATTCAGGAAAAAATGTTCGCAGCTATTGGTATTAGCGAAAATGAAGCGATTGAAAAATTTGGATTCATGCTGGAAGCCTTTGAATTCGGCACCCCGCCGCACGGCGGCATTGCTTTTGGACTGGACCGGTTAATCATGCTGCTGGCCAAGAGAAATACTATCCGGGATGTCATCGCTTTTCCCAAAACGCAAAGCGCTACAGATTTAATGAACCTGGCGCCGGGTACTGTCTCACCAATACAACTCAAAGAATTGAACATCAAACTTGATTTAAAAAGCAACCAAAAAAAGGAACAGAAATAGCTGGTTCGCTTATGACGCGGCCGTTACCTGAAAAGCTGTATCTATGAATGACAATAGCGCTTGATCCAATGACAAAGGGCAATATGAAAAAAGAGGTCCATAAGTGGCCCTTGTAAATGGCTGGCTGATGTGCTAACATAAATGTGTAAAAAAAATACCCTGCTGTGTGCGTGACCAACCTTGAAGTTTTGAGCCAACACCATAAAAAAGGGAGCCCGGACTCTGAATGTGGCTTGCACGCCTCCCAGTTGAGGAAACGAAAATCATTCAGGAGGGCACCCACCTGTGAGAACAGGTTCGAACTTTGGGTGTTCACGGCATGAGTGGGGTTTTTATTAGTGAAAAAGCTTGCATGGTTTTCGGTTTGCGGTTGTCCTAGCCTGACTGAAAACCTTTTGATTTGCCGGGATGATGTTGAGCATGGTTAAGGATTTGCAAATGGAAGTCAATTTTGCCAGTGTCAAATAAAGTCGCAGAATGTTTAATGTTAGTAATTGACAAGTCGTTTTGCATGAAATTATAATTGTTGATAGAAGTTATAAGTAATAGATATCATCTTTACTATTATTCTAACTGCTAATTTACCGGCAACCCTGCAATTTAGAGAAAAAATGAATTTTTTTATGGGAAGGGGAGAGTTAATTGGCCAGTGGGAACATTCTTGCTTTAGAAGATAATAATTTTAATCAGGTAATTAATGAGACTAATGTGCCGTTGCTGGTGGACTTTTGGGCAGCTTGGTGCGGGCCCTGTAAAATGATCGCTCCGGTAGTGGAAGAAGTCGCAGTGGAATTTGAAGAGAAAATCAAAGTAGGCAAGCTCAATGTCGACGAAAACCAGAGTGTCCCGGGCAGTTTAAAGGTAAACAGCATTCCTACGCTGATAATTTTTAAGGACGGCAAGGAAGTTGAACGTTCTGTCGGCTACAAGACAAAAGATGAAATCCGTCGCTGGTTAACTAAACATTTATAAAGTATATCGTTTCTTTCTATGCTGGCAAATTAATCGTAAGATCTATGGGCGGACCTGGAGTCCGTCCATTAATTTTAGGAGGGGGTCTGATGAACCTTTTCGAACAAGCCACGGAAAAAAATATGCGTATGGCTGCCCCACTGGCTACACGAATGAGACCCGCATCCTTGGCGGAATTTGAAGAGCAGTTCGCGGTAGTGGGAACCGGGACTTTGCTGAGGCGCTCGATAGAGACGGACAAGCTAATGTCAGCGATATTTTATGGCCCCCCTGGCACGGGTAAAACTACCCTGGCCTTAATCATCGCCGGAATCACGAAAGCGCAATTTGTAATAATAAACGCGGTAATGGCCGGTGTGTCTGACATAAGACGGGTGGTTAACGAGGCCAAAGAAAGACGTTCTTTATATAACGAAAAAACTATCTTATTCATAGATGAGATTCACCGCTTTAACAAGGCTCAACAAGACGCCCTACTTCCTTTTGTGGAAAGCGGCCTGATTACTTTAATTGGGTCAACAGCCGAAAACCCTATGTTTTCTGTAAACCGCCCTCTTCTATCCCGCTCTCAGCTCTACCGTTTTGAGCCTCTCACCCAAAGAGCGTTAAAACGTCTTCTGGTCCGGGCTTTACGAGATAATGAAAAGGGGCTGGGAGGGTATCAGGTGGACGTTAGCCGGGAAGCGCTGGATCACCTGGCTGAGGTAGCCAACGGTGACGCCAGGGCCGGCTTGAACGCTCTTGAGTTGGCCGTTCTGACAACACCGCCTGGAGAGGACGGAGTCCGGCGCATTACTTTGGCTGTGGCGGAAGAAGCAATTCAGAAAAAAGTATTAAAATATGACCGGACTGATGAGCATTATGATGTAATATCAGCATTTATTAAGAGCATGAGAGGTTCCGATCCGCAGGCCACGCTCTACTGGCTGGCAAGAATGTTGTACGCGGGTGAAGAACCCGAGTTCATCAGCCGCCGGATAATGATTCACGCCGCTGAAGATGTAGGGCTGGCGGACCCCCAGGCTCTGGTGGTGGCAACATCCGCAGCCCTCGCCGTGGAGCGGATCGGCATGCCGGAGGCAAGAATCGTCCTGGCCGAGGCTGCTCTTTATCTTGCCACCGCCCCTAAAAGCAATTCCGTTATCGCGGGCATTAGCAAGGCGCTTTCAGTAGTGGAAAAAGAAAGGGCTGAACCAGTCCCGCCTCATTTAAGAGGAACCGGTTATAAAGGCGCGGCTGAATTAGGCCATGGCAGGGGCTATAAGTATCCGCACAATTATCCGGGCAACTATGTCAAGCAGAAATACCTGCCGGGTAATATTGAAGGCAGAGAGTTTTACCAACCTTCTGCCAACGGTTTGGAGGCGGATATTAAAAAAAGGATGGATAAGCTTAACCAGTAATTATTTTACTTCGCAAACTGTTTTTTCTTGACTTATCGATCTGGAATGCATATGCTAAAAGAACAGTACTCAGTAGTCAGAATTCAGGAGTCAGAATCTAAAAAAGAAAACGTCTTATCATTTAGAAGCATTTTGAATTCTGAATACCTGAATAGAAAAGAGATAGTAGTCAGTAGTCAGAATGAGATAACGGTTTAAGAATTTTGAGTTCTTTATTCTGACTCCTGACTCCTGACTCCTGACTCCT
>MVQK01000277.1 GCA_002067515.1 Pelotomaculum sp. PtaB.Bin013
CCCACTGTTACCAGTAGGAGTTATCTGCAGGGTCTAAACAAAGTTTACTATTATATATTTATTTAATTATACACAATATTCAAAATATATCAAACAGATATTAAAAATTGCTTAACAAAAAAGGACAAACTATCATTTTAACCTTAATCATATGCTAATGAAACCAATGTTAGACCATATTGACTTAATAATTTATTTCAAATAAAATATTTATAAGTTATATAACAAGGTGATGGAGTTCACCCAACGCCTTTTGAGGCTAATAACTCCTACCAATATTTTTCTTATTGGTAGGAGCTTTTTATTTTGCCGAGTGGGAGGTAGAAATTTAATGGAGCAAAGCTATGGAAAGTTAAAAACTGAAGTTCTTAAAAACCTAGGATTACTCGAAAACATCGCCAATCAGAGAAAAATTGTCCACCTCGTGGAATACCTGGGGGAAGTTAAACAGAAGCTTTTACAAGGCCGCTTCAATTTGGTTGTCCTTGGTGAATTCAAAAGAGGAAAAACCACTTTTCTTAATGCCCTCCTAGGCGCGGATCTTTTGCCGACTGCCGTCGTGCCGCTAACTTCCATTGTTACCTTAATCCAATATGGCGAGAGGATTAGCGCGAAGGTAACTTTCCTGGACGGGGTTGTCGAAGAAACAACGCTGGATGAATTGCACTTATACGTCACCGAAGAGGGCAACCCCTGCAACGAAAAGAATGTCAAGCTTGTTCATCTTGAGTACCCGTCGCCTTATCTAAAAGACGGCGTCGTTTTAATTGACACGCCAGGGGTCGGGTCAATTTACCAGAACAATACGGATGAGACTTATAACTACCTCCCCAAGGTGGACGCCGCTATTTTTCTTTTATCGTCCGACCAGCCGATTAGCCGGTCCGAACTTGATTTCTTGAAGGATATTGGGCAGTATTCAGCAAAGACATTCTTTATTTTAAATAAAGTTGACTATTTAACTGATTTGGACAAAAAAAAGGCGCTTGAATTTGCCAAGAAAGTTCTGGCTGAAAAAGTTGGCTTAGAAGAGATAAATATTTACTCGCTTTCTGCCAAGTTGGCCCTGGATGGAAAGATTTCCGGCGACGATGAAAAAATAAAAGCAAGCAACCTGCCGGCGTTTACCGCTATGCTAGAGAAATTCCTGCTAAAGGAAAAGGGGCGCGCGGCTATTAACGCAACCTGCAACAAAGGCAACAACGCGGCCGGGGAGTTGCAGCTCGGGCTGGAACTGGAGATGAAGGCACTGGGTATTCCCCTAGAAGAATTGAAGGCTAAGATAGTACTGTTTGACGAAATGGTCATAAATCTGCGTCAGGAACAAGAGGATAACGGTTATATCTTTCAAGGTGAGAAAAGCAAGGTGTACCAGGAGCTTGAGCATGAAATAACCGTGTTCCAGGAAAGTCAGGACATAATGATTGTTAAAGAAATCGAACAGGAATACTAGACTAAAAAGGAACTTTCCGGACGGAAGCTGATACACTACCTGGAAGGTTGCATTGAGAACAGGATCCGATCAGCCTTCGACGAGTGGCAACCCAAGGTAGAAGAGAAAGTGAAGGAAGCTTTCGACCGGGTAATCGCCCGGTTCACCGGTAAGACAAACAGGGTAATCGGCGAACTTTTGAAGCAATCGGCGGAAATTTTTGATCTTAAAGTCGAAGGTTTTGCGGAAGTAGAAGCGCTGACCGAAGAGACCAAGCTTTATTATATCTTTGGCGAGCACTCGAATATGTTTATCCCCAACGCGACTAATTTATATGCGCTTTTTCTGCCGAAATTCATCACCGGTCCGATGATTATGCGGGTAATGAGGAAAAAGGTGGAACGGGATTTGGACCGTAACTGCGGCCGGCTTAGGACAGATTATAACGAGCGAATCTCCAAAAGTGTCAAGGTCTTTAAAAACCTCTTCGAGGAAAAATTCAATTCAGCTATAGAAGGAACGCGGCTTGTTTTAACGCGCGTTATTGAGAAAAGGGAGCACAGTGAAAAAGAAGCTGCCGAAGCCTATGAAAAACTGTCCGAGCAGGTTAAGGCGCTGGAATCAGCCAGGGAAAGCTTGCGGGAAATCGGCGGGGTGACGTACTAGAACTGCTTGATGATGGTGGAATGGTGAGGGTTACCCCCTTGGGCTTCAGGGGGAATAGATCCCCCTGGAATGCCGCATTTTAGCCATTGCCGATGCGTATGAAGCCATAACCAGCAATCGCCCTTACCGAAAGGCTATGATCCATGGAAAGGTCATCATTTTTTTATTTCCCAATAGCAAGCCTTCGGAGAGGCTATTTTTTCCTCTTTTTTGAGCTGTTTCATGATCTTGTCAACCTCTTTTTTTTCGATGCCCGTTGCTTTTGCTATTTGGCTTGCGCTGACCGGCTTGTCCGCTGCGTTGAAAAAGTTTAGAACTACTTCATAATTATTCATTTTTATCCTTCCTTTGCTTATAATTTATTTTTGTATGCAAATTCATATTAAACACTTTCATCTATACCCTTAGTATGTTTTTGAGATTATCAGATATACCAAAGCATGTCAAGGAATCGGGATATTTCATTAAATGTAATTTGCTAAATCCCACTCGGTTTAGTAAAATACATTTATTGAAACTAAAGGAGGATAAGATAGTTGAAAAAAGGTAGCATTGAATTGGAAGATGGCAAGAAAATAGTCATTGATTTCTTTGAGGAAGACGCGCCTGGAACGGTGGCGAATTTTGAAAAATTAGCAAATACAGGATATTATAATGGTTTGAATTTTCATCGGGTTATTCCAGGTTTTGTAGCGCAAGGAGGATGCCCCTACGGTAATGGCACGGGTGGACCTGGTTACACAATCAAATGTGAAACTGCGGGAAACCCCAATAAACACCTTAGAGGGTCGCTATCAATGGCTCATGCGGGGAAGGATACAGGCGGGAGTCAGTTTTTCATCTGTTATGATGCCTTCCCGCATCTTGATGGAGTACATACGGTGTTCGGCAAAGTTGTAGAAGGAATGGAATATGTAGATGAGATAAAGCAAGGAGATAAAATGAAGGAAGTAAAGGTTTGGGAAGAATCTTAATAAAAAAGATGGGGAGGATGTAAAACATGAAGCTGGAAAAGATTGATCATATCTGTATCGCAGTTAAAGATGTTGTAAAGGCGGAAGAACAATTTGCCAAGGCATTTGATTTAAAGGCGGTAGATCACTATATTGATGAAAATGAAAAAATAAATGTCGCCAGGTTTATGATCGGAGAAGTTGCCTTTGAAGTTATGGAATCCACCAGCCCGGATGGTGAGGTAGCCAAATTTATTGAGAAAAACGGAGAAGGTGTTTTCTTAATATCTCTTAAAGTGCCAAATGTGGAAAACAGTATGGAAGAGCTGGATAAGAAGGGCTTTCCTCTAATTGATAAAAAAACTAGAAGGTGGCGTGACAGCAACTTTGCTTTCTTACATCCAAAGGGCTTTGCTGGAGTTTTAATCGAATTAATTGATTAAACAACCTCAAGCAGCATAGCATCCATGAACATTCTCCCGAGTTATCTTGCAGTACTATTCATTTCTACTCCCTATTATCCCGATAAAATGCTATAGTCA
>MVQK01000278.1 GCA_002067515.1 Pelotomaculum sp. PtaB.Bin013
TTGAAGTAAAAACCATATTCGGCATCTTAAATGTTGACGAAATTATTAAAACAAAGCCGGTGCCTTAAATACCCTAATAAATAACCGAGCTCGTTCTTCTTCGGGCTCGGTTGTATTCGCGCTTAAGCGCCTTATCTTTTTTAAAATCGCCACTGGGGCAGCGCAGCCCCAGCCTGAGCAGCTTTATTATCAATTAAGCTAAATAGTCGTAACTGCTATTTATTTAACCCTTTCTTTGCCTGCATCCCGCCGCGGGGACCAAGTATCTGGAACCAAATAAATCCTTTGACAAATTCCCCGGCACAGACCAAATCGTCAAAAGGTTCCAGCCTACCATGCCGCCCTTGTTGTTGCCGGCAAGC
Source organism: Pelotomaculum sp. PtaB.Bin013 (assembly GCA_002067515.1). GTDB lineage: Bacteria > Bacillota > Desulfotomaculia > Desulfotomaculales > Pelotomaculaceae > Pelotomaculum_D > Pelotomaculum_D isophthalicicum. The sequence continues at coordinate 363 of MVQK01000278.1, forward strand.
GCTTATTTTACTGTCCTGATCAAAATTGCACTCCTTACCGGGTTCTCCCTGCATCAACGCATACCCGGCAGTGCCACCCGCGGTCAAATCACCACTCTCCCTGTTCTGTTCGCCGGGTGTTTTCAATTTGAATCTGTTTTTGTCTAGCTCACTTGGCGGAAAACTACCAGGGGAAATGTCTTCCCGTCCGGATGAGGAACCTTCGTCGGTCACAGGCTGCTCCCAGGTCGTGGAACGCTTAACAAATAGCCTGATGCTCCGAACAATTATCAAGATCATTAATATGATCCATATATATTTCACAGTAACACACCCTAAAATAATTTTATTTGGCCGGCAAAATCGGCCCGCTGTCTTCCCGCCCTTTGCCCATCTTGGACAGAGCGTCGCGCATCTGGGTGTCAGCCAGGAGGTTCTGGAGGTTGTAATAATCCATCACACCGATCTTACCCTGCCGCAGGGCGTCGGACATCGCCAGGGGCACCTGTGCCTCGGCTTCAACCACCTTGGCGTGCATTTCCTGAACAGAAGCCTTCATCTCTTGTTCTCTGGCCACCGCCATAGCCCTGCGCTCCTCCGCCTTGGCCTGGGCAATCCGCTTGTCTGCTTCGGCCTGGTCGGTTTGCAGCTGCGCACCGATGTTGCGCCCGACATCAACGTCCGCAATGTCAATCGACAATATCTCAAAAGCTGTTCCGGCGTCAAGTCCCTTGCTTAGAACAGTTTGGGAAATCATATCGGGGTTTTCCAGAACATGCTTATGGCTATCCGCGCTGCCAACGGTTGTGACTACTCCCTCACCTACCCTGGCAAGAATAGTTTCCTCACCGGCGCCGCCTACCAGGCGGTCAATGTTGGCCCGTACCGTTACCCTGGCGACAACTTTGACCTCGATACCGTCTTTTGCCACTGCCGATACCAAGGGTGTTTCCAATACCTTGGGATTTACGCTCATTTGCACGGCTTGAAATACCTCACGTCCTGCCAGATCGATAGCCGCGGCCCGCTCGAAAGGCAGAGGTATGGCCGCCCGCTCCGCGGCAATTAAAGCATTAACCACCCTGTCCACATTGCCTCCGGCCAAATAATGCGCTTCAAGCTGATTTACAGTAATGTTCAGACCAGCTTTATCGGATTTAATCAATGGGTTGACGATCCTTGCCGGGGGCACCCTACGCAAGCGCATGCCGATCAAGGTAAATATACCAACTCTCACCCCAGCTGCCAAGGCTGAAATCCACAATCCCACTGGAATAAAGCTAAATACCACAACCACACCGATCAGGATCAAAAAAAACATTAATAGAGATGCGATAGCTCCTGAACTCATTTTCTCCACTCCTTAATGTTAATTCATTCGATTTAAGTTATAATATACTTTCCTTACTTAACTAGTTATTTCCTTCACCACAACACGCGTACCTTCAACTTTGGCCACTTTAACCCGTGTGCCTTTGGGAATAAATTCTCCCTCAGTCACCACATCCAGGCGGCGGCCGTCAACCTCCGCCGAACCAGCCGGTCTAAGTGGAGTCAGGGCAACACCTTCCTTCCCGGCATAGAGACTCAATTCCGGCGCGGGTGCGACATACCCTTCATTATTATGCTGCTTGTTCTGTAAAGTTAACTTGTACCACATGTTATAGCGGGACGCCATCCGCAGACCCACAATTAATATCACAACAGTAGCGACTATGGCCAGAACAAGTGCCGCTGTTGCTTGAGTAACATCCACCGCGATCAGAAGCACTCCCCAGCCTACCAGGATAATCCCTGTGATACCGGCCACACCAAAACCGGGGAAAATGAATATCTCCAGCAAAAATGCAATTATACCCAGCAAAAATGCAAGAACGGCAAGCCAGTCGATTAATGCGGGGGACATAATACTCTTGTCACCTCCGTACGTAAAAACTTATCTGACGCTATTTGTTCCATAATTTATTGCTTACTCACCTACAACAAGCCTATCATAAATATATTCCTTGTCAAGCCAGGCATACTACAAGAACAAATTCGCTGGTCACTTATAATCCCGTACCACTTTATGTAAATTTCTAATTGTTACAGCCTAAGCAAATCTGGGTTTTACCAGAAGTGTGCCCAAGTAAAACAGCGCCGCGAACAAAACGATGGTTGCCCCGGTGGCTGTCGACCAATAATACGACATGAGCAATCCCACAATCCCTGAGGTAAGGCTAATAATTAAAGAGACTAAATGATACTGCCGCATGTTGCGGGATATATTGCGCGCGGCGGCCGCAGGTAAAATTAGGAGAGAATTGATGATTAAAATACCGACCCATTGAATGGAGATCGTTACTACGACCGCTGTTGTTATACAAAAAAGGGTTTCAACGAGGCGAACCGGAATACCTCTGCTGAGTGCCAGGGATGTATTTACGCTTACCAGCAAAAACTTGTTGAACGTAACCCCCCACAGAATGAGAACACCCACGAGCGTGCATGCCAGCAACAGCAATTCGTCCGGGGTGATGCTCAGCAGATCGCCCACAAGAAACCGGGAAAACTTATTAAACCCACCGCCACGTGAGAGTATGACAATGCCAAGCGCCACCATTGTGGCGGAAACAGCTCCAATAGTTGTATCGGTGGAAGCGTTGGTCAGGTTATTCAAGATAGATATGGCAACAGCCAGAACCACAGAGAAAATTACCATAATCCATAGCGGGTCCTGGAAACCAAGAAGCACCCCGATAGCGATGCCGGTTAGAGCAGAGTGACCAACCGTGTCGGAAAAAAAGGCCATTTTGTTATTAACAACCATCGTCCCCATGATAGCAAACATCGGACCGACGAGAAGCACCGCCAAAAGCGCGTTTTTCATAAAAGTGTGATGGGTCCAGGCAAATGGGAGAATATGGTTAATAAAACCATACCATGTTTCCATCATGCACCCACTCCTTCACCACTAGGTATTATTTGAGGTTTCACGCGGATTTGGTCAATTTCTTCCCGTACCGGCGGTCCATAGGACCTAAGTATCTTCTCATCGGAAAAAACTTCTTGCGGTGTGCCACAGTATTGGATTGTCCGGTCCAGCAGAACGATGCGGTCAGCGTAACGGGACACCAACGGCCAATCATGGGAAACCAAAATTATAGACAAATCATATTGTTGACGCAAGTTAGAAACCAGATCATAAAATATTTCTTTGCCTTGCACGTCAACACCGGACACCGGTTCGTCCAGCAGCAGCA
>MVQK01000279.1 GCA_002067515.1 Pelotomaculum sp. PtaB.Bin013
GTAAAAATTAATAAAACCGGGGCCGGCGATTTCTACCCGTTCCACCCAGGTCCCGGTTAAGGAAAAGTTATTGACTAGGATTTCCGCTATTTTGCGAGGCGCCATACGGGCCGGTCTGGCTAGCAGCATGGCCAGGTTGGCGGCAAAATCACCGTGGTCTTTTTCACGGGGCACTTCCACCGTAAATTCCGGCACTTGATCAACTTTGACAGACCCTCTGCCGCGGGCAGATTCCAGGGCTCCGGCCAGGGCACGGGCCAGACCGGAACTTACTTCTTCAACTATGCCGCCCATATATATTTAAACCTCCTTGACAGACACAATATAGCCAATTCAGTAATTAGGTTAATACTTTGCACTTAGTCTGTCAAGTCAACATTGAGCCGGAAACCGCCATACCGAAGGCTCATAAAGTTTGCTCAGGGTGGAGTGGCACTTGCCATAAGGGCGATTTTATTTATCAGTCTTCCATAAATCCGGCGAAATTAACTTCAATTTCCTCAGAATCTTCTATTTCTTCATATTCGTCTTCATCTTCTTCAAGATTATCAGTTTCTATAACTCCGTATTCACTTTCATCAAGGTTTTCGGATTCTTCTTCCGCCAGTTGCAGTTTTAATTCCCTGGCCGTGTGCAAGCGATTGATCAACACCTCTTCGATTTTTCCGTATTCTTCATCATCAATTTCACCCATATCATAACGAATCTGCGCTTCCAGCAACTGGCGGGTGATTACTGATTCATCCAAAAGTTCCGCCATGGCTTGATCATGTATTTTCTCAACAACAAAATAAAAAAAACGCCAGGGCGCCATCATCAAGTCGTCAAGTATAAACATACGCATTACCTGCTTTTATCATAAATTTATTTTAAGGTTTATAAAATTGTACGGGGGCCATGGGCCGGTATATTTAATATCTAAATTGTCCTGATACTGTTGGTAGATTTCCTCGACTGCCAGGTCAAATTCCGGTTCTTTTTCTTTGGCTACCAGGAATGAAGCATTTAACACCATTCTGGGCGTAACAATATCATTCTTCCGGGCAGAAACAGCCATCTTTTCCAGAGGTTCGAATATTTGCCCGTGATAATAGTTTCTTTTCTCACCAGCCGCCGCTTCAACCATTTTCCCCAAATCAATCCTGCCGTAATAGGCGGCATCGGGATTCTCCCGGGTGAGTTTTTCCTTAACATCTGAGATAGAACTGTTAACTTCCTGTATTTCTTTAACGAATGAATCTTTTTTCCAGTAAATTTTTAAACCAAGTTCAACTTTACCTCTGATTTTAGCAATCTCTCTTTTAAATTTGACATAATTTTTTTTCATCAGGTTGATTATTTCTTCCGTGCTTTCAGATATAATCCCGAAACTCATCGGAACGATATCGAATTCTTCCATCACGTCTGATATGACTCTCTGGTGGGCGAAGGCGTTTTCTTTAACAGGATCATAAATAATTACCGGAGTGTTGCTAGCCACAACCGCCAAATCCCGGTAATTAATCGTATATACAATATCCTCCCGGCCACCGATGCCTATGTTGCCAAAACTTCTTTTGTCCCTTGTTTCAATAATACCGTAAAGATATTTACCCTCTTTTTTTTTCGCCAATTGCATCACCCCACCCGGCGTTTATTAATATGACTCCTGATTTGACGCGGCGCTTACCCGTGGGTTTCAGATCACCCCAGCGGTAAGCGCCACACCGTCTGAACCGGCTTTATCATTAATGCTGAAAACAAGAATCCACTATACCCTCTACCAAACCCACAAGTTTTTCCCTCTCCCGCCCACTGACTCCAGGAATCAGAGAGAGCAGGATATCTATGCAAACTTGCCCGAATGTCTGTTCACCACTAACCGGGGACAAATGGTGTACCGACATCACCCTGGCAATTTTTATGCTGGTCCGTACGGAGGCGACAACCGGGTAACCGCAAGTCTCCCTGAACATCCTCATCACACGTACAATTCTTTCCGCAACTTCAGTATCCAGACCGGACTTTGCCGCAGTTATGGCTACCTCTGAATCAAAATCAAAATCATCAAGCTCAAGGGTAATCAACCTGTCGGAAAGAGCAACCTGCGCCTTGTGAATACCAGCGTATTCCACCGGATTACTGGTAAAAATAGCTTTAAACTGAGGGTGTACTTTCAGATCCTGTCCCTCGTTCTGAAAACTGGGCAGGCTCAGGGTTTTTTCCTCCAAAATCGAAAGCAGTATATTATTAACTTCCGCCCTGGAACGGGTAAATTCATCGTAGATCAATATATGGCCGTTGCGGCAGGCTGTCGTTATCCGCCCGTCCAGCCACTGCTGCTGCAGGCTCTCTGTAATGGAGTGAACATAGTTGATGTAATCGTCAATTACTTTTTTGCGCCGGTAACCTACATTGCCACCCACCAAATCAGTTGTCGAGAAGTCTTCATTTCCGTGGATCAACGTTACCGGGCGGCCCATATTTTTGGCGATATTTAAGGCCAGGGAAGTTTTACCGGTGCCAGACGGCCCGCTTAAATGCACCGGAAAACCTGCCTCCAGGTACATCATGGCGCGATTTTCAATATTCCTGATATAGGGGGTTTCAATAAAAATTTCATTCTCCCAAGAAGTTTTTTCCGATTGTCCTGCCGGCATTCCTACCACCTCGGATGTATTTCTTCTATACTATTCTATACTATTCGCATTTCTTTCACGAAGGCTCAGGCGTTCAAACCCCAGGATCTGCAAGTCCTTATCAAGCGAAACTTCATACAGGGCCATCAGGTCATCTCTCGCTCTTTTTCGCATATATTCCGAGTCTTCCGCCACCTCGATTTGCACCTTCCAGCCTTCATCCGGTTGAGGGAATACCGCTATGACATCACCTGGCTTTTTTAATACCTCGCCAAAAAAATCCGCCACAGTATTAATAACTTTCAGTACAATCATTTTTTACTCCTCAAATTTATTCCTCTTTGGCTTTACTTTCTCCTTAACCTTATTAACTTTGTGAGTCCTGAGCTTTTCCATGACCGCCAGGGTTTCTTTCCAAATTTTTTGCGCTTCGGTCCTGTCGTCACAGTAGGAATCAACCAGTTTATTTACTTCTTCAACCCGGTTTAACCGGTCTTCAGCGAGAATTTCTTTCAACTTCGCGGACATTTCCAGTCGCTCTTGATGGTACTTTTCAAGCATCTGCTGTACCTCGGCTTGCATTGCTTCAAGCAGTTCAAGTCTCGCTTTAAGTGTGCTGACAAGATCTTCACCAACTGCGGCCAGGTCTTGGGAAAGTGACACTTGTATTACCTCCGTCCGTTTTATTTAGTATAAAGACGCTATTACAAGCGTCATCTAAGTCTGGGATGCTCCCCGGCCGGAAACGAGTTCAAGCCGGGGAGTCAAATAGCGCTATGCTGCTTCGTGAAGCGGGAAGGCTGTCAAGCCGACTGCTTCAGCATACTTAAGCCAGGTTTCCACGCTAGCGATGACGACTCTCGCTTCAACGGCAAGAAGCTCAATACCGACCAGTGATACTCTTACCCAGAGATCGATAACGATACCTTTTTCAAGGATCCGGTCGACAACTTCCGCCA
>MVQK01000280.1 GCA_002067515.1 Pelotomaculum sp. PtaB.Bin013
TGTCAAAAAGCATGGTTGCTTCAGACCCGCGCCTGGACAGCAATCTGCTGATGGATATTCGCCAGCAGGCGGCATTTGCCCAGTCCAACCTCGGGCAACTGCCGTTAAACGATGCAATGGCCGGGCGCACGGCCAAGTTTCTAAGCCAGGTGGGAGATTATGCGGACAGTTTAGCCCGGCAGGTCAATCAGGGTGAAGCTATTGACACCAAGCACTGGGATACCCTGAACAGTCTTTACCAGCAGGCGACCGCATTGAACAGTGAGCTGCAGGGAATGCAGGCCGGCGTTGCTCAAAATAATTTTTATTTCGGAGAAATGGTGCGTCAGGTTAGAAATAAACTGCAAAAATCTCCGGATGATCTTGCCAAGACTGATTTTCAGTCCATGGATAAAGAAATGCAGCGTTATCCCGCGCTGATCTATGACGGGCCTTATTCAGAGCACCTGGAACGAACAGAGCCCGAGGATTTGAACGGAATGAGCGATGTGGACGCACCGGAAGCGGAGCAAAGAGCGCTCGCTTTTATCGACAGGCAAGGTGGCGCCGAATATCAGGCCAGGGTTACCGGGACAACCAACGGGCGCATTCCGGCACACCGGGTGGAAGTGACCCGGGTAGGTGGGCAGGACGGCACGGCAACAATACTGGATGTGTCCCGGCAGGGCGGCAAGGTGATCTGGATGATGAATTCCCGGCCGACCGGCACTCAGAGTGTCAGCATTGACGAAGCGCGGCAGAAAGCCTTGCGATTCCTGGCCGGTCGTGGTTACGGGGAAATGCGCTCGACATATTTTCAGCGTCATGGAAATTCAGCTACTTTTAACTTCGCGGCGCTGCAGAATGGTGTTACTCTTTATCCCGATTTGGTGAAGGTGACCGTTGCTTTAGACAACGGCGAAGTTACCGGAACAGAAACCTCCGGTTACCTGATGTCCCACAAGCAGCGCGCCCTGCCGGAAGCGGCCGTTTCACGCGAGCATGCGCGCGCGGCAATTAACCCGCGATTAAACGTATCCGGAGGAGATCTTGTGCTCATCCCGGTTGGCGTTTCAGATGAAAAACTGGCTTATGAATTCCATGGCAAATTGGGGGAGGACTCCTACTTAATTTATATTGACGCTGTTAACGGGCGGGAGGAAAATGTTTTAAAACTAATCGAGACACCTGGCGGCACATTGACTATGTAACTGTCCAGCCTTTTCCGGTTGACACCTCGTTGCGCTTGTGCTAAGATAACTATAATTTTATGAATTTATCAAGCATACGCAAGGCTATGAAGGGGAAGAAAAGCGCTGTAATCGCCAGCGAGCCGGGGTTTGGTGCAAGCCCGGTCGAGGAAAGCGCCAGGGGCCGCCCCGGATGCCGCGGGTGAAAAATCCTTTTAAGGAGAATAAGCCGCCGCCGGCTTGCCGCCGTTAACTGGCAGGAGAGGGCTGCATAGAAAACCCAAAATGGGTGCAGTATGCGGCCAATTAGGGTGGTACCGCGAGAAAATCCCGTCCCTTTTGGGGGCGGGTTTTTTTTGTCAGTTCATCACGAAGGAGTGATATGGATTGAAAGAAATACTGGAACTTCTCGAATCCGACGCCAGGCTTACCGCCGGGCAGATTGCCACAATGCTCGGCCGGGATGAGGAAGAAGTTGCGCGGATTATTAAAGAGTCGGAAGAAAAAAAACTAATCCAGGGTTATTTTACACTGGTTGACTGGGATAAATTCGGATCCGAAAAGGTTACCGCAATGATTGAGGTGAAAATATCACCACAGCGGGACGTAGGTTTTGACGCGGTGGCCGAGCGCATTTACCGGTTCCCCGAGGTGCGGAGTGTCAGATTGATGTCGGGCGCTTATGACCTGATGGTTATGATAGAAGGTGGCACAATGAAGGAGGTTGCTCATTTTGTCTCCTTTAAACTGGCCTCGATGGAATATGTTCTAAGCACCGCGACTCATTTTGTCTTAAAAACTTATAAGCATCATGGTGTCATCACTGATGACGCAGAAGAAGACAGAAGGCAGGTGATCGTACCATGACTTTGCAAACTGGCTGGTCGGAAATGATTAACCCGGCTGTACGTGATCTGCCGCCTTCCGGCATCAGGCGCTTTTTTGATTTGGTTACGGAAGTAAAAGGCATCATTTCGCTGGGGGTAGGTGAGCCGGACTTTGTAACGCCTTGGCATATCCGGGAAGCTTGCTTATATTCACTGGAAAAAGGCTGCACCATGTACACCTCGAACCACGGGATGCTGGAACTGCGCGAGGAGATTGCCCGGGACATCCATGATACCTATAAAGTAGACTATAACCCGCGCAGTGAAATTCTGGTAACTGTCGGGGTCAGTGAAGGCCTGGATCTGGCCATGCGCGCCCTGCTCCAGCCCGGGGACGAGGTATTGATTCCCCAGCCGTCATATGTTTCCTACGCGCCTTGCGTCATTTTAACCGGTGGCAAACCGGTTTATATAAGTACAGCAGCGGAAAACGGTTTTCAGTTAACTGGGGAGCAAGTTGAAAAGGCTATTACTCCAAAGGCCAAGATTCTTGTATTAAGCTATCCGAACAACCCCACCGGCGCCACTATTGACCGGCAAAACCTCCTGGAAATAACAGAAGTGGCCGCTGCGCATAACCTGATTGTCATCTCCGATGAAGTATATGACAAACTAACTTATGTGGGAGAGCATACTTGTGTTTCTTCCCTGCCGGGAATGCGCGAGCGGACGGTGTTGTTGAACGGATTCTCCAAGGCTTACGCCATGACTGGCTGGCGCATTGGATACGCGGCCGGCAACGGCGATTTTATTTCAGCCATGACCAAGATCCACCAGTACACCATGTTATGCGCCCCGATTACCGCCCAGGTTGCCGCCCTGGAGGCGCTAAAGAACGGCCGGAGAGAAATGCGCAAAATGATTGACATGTATAACCGCCGCCGCCGGCTGGTCGTGGAAGCTTTTCGTGAAATAGGGTTGCCGTGTTTCGAGCCGCGCGGCGCATTTTACGCGTTTCCCGACATCAGGAGCACCGGGCTGTCCTCGGAGGAGTTCGCCATGCAGTTGCTCAAAGAAGAAAAAGTGTTGGTGGTGCCGGGCGACGCTTTCGGAGAGCAGGGTGAAGGATTTGTCCGCTGCGCATATGCGGCCTCCTGGGAAGATTTGGGTGAGGCGCTAAAGAGGATGGGCAGCTTCGTCAAGCGCAGGCTGTCACGGGGGAAAGTATTGACTGCTTCTTTCAGAAAGCCTGTGCAGAATGAAAAAGAAGAGCAAGTAGGGACTGTTCTAGCCTTGCCATAAGAGAGGTTATTAAGAAAATTTGATTGAGGGCAAGTTAAATTACTGTAAGAGGATATATCCAGCCCCGGCGCCGCCGGGGTTTTGCTTTTTGTGATTAGTGGATAAGTGAGGGAACTGTTTGAGGCGCAAAGCGCCGAGTTTGACCGAACCCGAGGGCGATAGAGTTCGTACATTTATAGGGGCCAAACATGAACCGCGCTGTATACCCAAAGGTTGCTGGCGAATTTGTTCTTCTTATTAATCTGTTGCAAGCCAGTGTTTTGCGAAATATGGA
>MVQK01000281.1 GCA_002067515.1 Pelotomaculum sp. PtaB.Bin013
GCCTTAATCAACCCGAGTTTCTCACGGGCTGTTTTTTCAATAAAGGAATCACTTTGAACATGTTGCAATTCATTGCGCAGATCTTCATTTTTTTGTTTCAGTTCCTGCACTTGCTGTTCAATATTGCCCACATCCCTCTGCATGGAGGCAAGGGAGCTAAACTGGCTGCCAAAGGTAAACGCCAAGTACACTAACAGCAACATAACTACCAGAGTAGGAAGCTTACTCCGGGATAATTTGAAAGTTATCTGTTTTTTGACACGTTCAGCCTGTCTTTCTGGAACTGAAACATACATATCCTGTTCTTTTCTAGCTAATTGATTCAAACTTCTTTCCCCCCTTCAGCCTCGTTTTCATCGTCAACTCCGAATAAACCCAGATTACTGCCGGGAATTATTATTACTACCTCGTAGCCCTTGGTTCTCGCACGATTAAATAGAGTATTCACTGTACTGGCGCTTAAGCCCAGTTGTTTGGCAATCCGGTTTGTAGAGTAACCCATTTCCTTTAGCGCGACTACCTGACGCTCCCGGAAACTGAGTCTCTCCACCCCCCTGATTTCAATTTTCATAACTACCGCCCCAGCAACTTTTCAACCTGATTGTCCACATATTATGTACAAACTAACTACATATTTTCTACACTAATAATGATACTCCTGCAAGTCAATGAAAAATTTTCATAGTTTGCTGAATTATCAACCGTTACACGATTAAATAACCATAAAATGGCAATCATATTGTTAGACCTATGTCTGACAAGCAACCAACTAACAATAAATATCGGCGTGAACTAATCTCAATTGCAACAATTACGGACACGAAATGGGGTAAATCTCTTTGAACAGCAAGTATAAATTCATACCGTTAGTCCTTACAACTCTGACAGTATTACTCTTCGCATGCACCTGGAATAATAAAACTCAGGATACAACATATCCGTCCGATCAATTAATCCGTTTGCATATTGTGGCAAACAGTGACTGTGTTGTTGACCAGGAACTCAAAAGAAAAGTGCGCGACGAAATAATCCGGTATATTTCACCGGAATTCCTTGAAGCTGGCAATATCTTTACAGCCAGGGAAATCGCCGCGGCCAACCTTGGCAAAATCAAAGAAATCGCTGCCAGGGAAATCAATGCTGAAGGGAAAGATTATTCTGTAGATGTAAAACTTGACAACTTTACTTTCCCGACAAAACACTACGGTCCTTTTGTGCTCCCGGCCGGTGACTATGAGTCGGTACAGGTTGTTATCGGTTCAGGCGGCGGAGCCAATTGGTGGTGCGTTCTCTTTCCACCCCTTTGTTTTGTGGATATGCCCAAAGGAACGACAGTGGATCTGCCGGAAAGCTATAATTCAGCTTCATCATTAACGGCGCCAAACAGCTCTCTCACGGAAGAATTTACAAACGCCGGCGCCGTATCGGAAAATTTTGCGACGCAAGAACCCGGCAGTAATGCGTTAACCGACGAAATTCATACGAAGGTGGAATTTCGCTTCAGGATATTGGATTTGTTTAATAAGTTTATTAATTCCTAGTCAGGTAATAAAATTTTCTCATGAACATAATATTAATTGCCGATTTTGAGGATGGCAACGTCGAGGGGACTAGTCATCTTTTCTTTTTTTCCAAAAAGCCAGGGCGGATAGTTTCGCTTTTAATCTGATAATTCCTCTCTCCACGCGTTTCCCCAGAAGGTTATAGAATATCCCTTTGAGCCGGCTGCCGGTTTTGTTAAAAATCACCCGCAAAAGATTTAACGGGTAAGACAATATAAGAAACAGCAAGCGGACAGGGAAAATAATAATTTTCCAAAAAAACAATGCTATTCTGACTATTAATTTCCAGATTTCGTAAAGCAGGTAAAATTTAAACCTGACCAACCGGCGCATAACTACGCTAAGGGATTGAAAATAAAGCAAGGCCCCCAGACCCAAACCAATAAAAACATATAAACGAACAACCCCCCAATTTCCCAAAATGAGCAAGGTAAAAACCAAGGTGGTAGTAAAAAGCCAAAAAATAATATCTCCCAGGCAGGTGCCTACTTTTTTCAGCTTAAATACTCCCCTGACCACCAGATAATAATCGTAACAAAAACCGGCTATCGCCCCGATAACCAAAGTTGCCGCAAAAGCATATATCTGGTTGACTAGCGGTTCCATGACAAAACTCCCCCCACTTATCTTAGGACTCACCCACTCCTCGATAAAGCAAAATAAAAAAAGCGTAATTTCCCAAGCAACGAAGAAAAGCGCCCCAGGCGCTTTTTTCTAGCGGGTTAAGAGAGACTATTTTGGCACAGAATTTATTTTAATATTCTACCCAGAAATCTTTTCCCTTTGCCTTTTCCCTTGCCTTCCACATACTGAAGTGAAGCAAAAAACCCTTCCGCTTCAATGGAGCCGGTTTCCAGATTGAGTTGGGTAATATGCATCCCGTCACCCTTCAAAATCACCATGCCCATGTTGGTTTCCAAGATTATCTCCGACTCGTTGAAGCTGTCAACGTGCTGGACGCCTTCCATGGTCAATTGTTTGCGTCCATTTATTGCCACACTGTGGCCAGCCTGTTCGCTCATTTCCATCATTCCTTAATTAATCATCGTGCTTATAGGTCTCATTTCCTTTAAAGCCGCCCTCTTTCGGCCAGGCAGCTTGCAAAGTGACGGAGAAACCTAATTCAATCATATGCTGTGTCAATTCATTTATACCAAAAAAAGAAGGCGTTTTGCCTTCTTCTTACTTCCACTGTTTTTGAATATCTATGTCTTTAAAATAAGATTTTACAATATCTTCAGGGGACTTGCCCTGTTCCGCCATCAACCTGGCCCCCCACTGGCACATGCCGACTCCATGTCCGAAGCCCTTCCCCGCGAGAACCAGTTCACCGCCTTCCACCCGGATGTCCGAGAGCAGCATCGACCGTACTTTTTCGCTGCCCAAGGCCAGTCTCAGAGCGGGCCCGCCAACTGTCTCGCTGCCTATTTTGAGCCGCTCCGCCCGTCCGGAAGGTCCCTTTTGCGCTATCGAAGCCGAGGTTACAGGTCCGGGGTCCTTGCCGGTTGTCTTCTTCACCGCCGCCGCGACTTGACTGACGGGGATTCTGACCTCCCAGGACTTGTTTTTAGGTTCCGTGATGGACAGGCAACCGTCCTGGAACCCTCCCTTCACGTAAGGAGTAGGTTCCTTTGTGTAAGCCAGCCCTTCTTCCGCGGTGGACGAGATTCCGCCGTCACAAGCAGAAAACCAAGCATGGATAAAGTTGCCGCCGGAAGTTACCACTTCGCCCCTGGTGCGCTCTACCGCCTGGCGGACATTATCGTTAATCTTAGACGGGTCGTAAGCCTGAAACTCTTCCACACTGGTGGAGGCGTCTGTGCCATGCATCTGCTTAACCCGGCCTTCTTTAATATTTTCCATGGTAAAAGTGCGGGCCAGTATCGCTTGGGCGGCGAGGGCGTTAACCGGCCACTTGGTGTCCATCTCCGCCGCAACCACTCCTTGGACATAATCTTCCAGCTTAATGTTTTTTCGCTCGCCGGTCTTGTTGTCAAAAAGAGAAATAGT
>MVQK01000282.1 GCA_002067515.1 Pelotomaculum sp. PtaB.Bin013
TTATTGTCTCAGACTACCGCCCCCTTTGGCAAGAAAAAACCGCACATTTCCCGATAGGGGAACTGAGCGGCAACAAAATATGATAACAACCGCTGTTAAGCAGCGGTCAATATTACGGTGGAAGAAATTAAATTGCTAAAGCAGCAGATCGAGGACCGTAGATGAGAGGGAGAAACGCAGGCTTACATGCAAGAAGAAAGAGTTGTAATATCTGCAACTCTGGCGTTATGGTCTACTCTGAGGTCCGATGATGAACTGCGCTAACATCTTATTTACTACTACACCTGTCCAGTAACATGCTGAGCGGGCAGTCAGTAAAGCATTTCTCGACGGTACACCACTGGAAGCAGTAGCTTTCAACAGTACCAAGAAAGAAGTTTACAAAATCAGTATCAGTTATCGTTTCCATGGTTTATATTTTGCCCGTCAACTGTTTTAGATAAACCCTTTTCCCTTGAACGCACAAAGGCCGAGGGCGGCTCCATCTTGGCAATAAAGGCCGGGCAATCCTTTCCGGAGGGCAGACGCACTTTGTTAACTGTCTCCCATTTATCCGGCAGATTGGCATATAGCTCTTTTGGATCGTCGTATGGGGCAAAGACGTGGACCAAGCCGCTCCAGGTCTTTCAAATTTTCCTTCTTATAACTGGTGAACTGAGCGCCGCCGTCAAGGAGACTCTTGGTCGCTTCTCCCATTTGGTCAATACTATGCCCGGTGAAAACATTCTTGCAGCGGTATTTCCGGAATTCCACATTAGCGCCCTTGTAGTATTTCGCCACCTTCCGGATAACCTTATGAGGTTCATCTATCCATTTGCGGATAGGTTTCCTATTGGCCTGATCGGTGTCCACGCGGGAGAACACATTAAAGTTTATTTTATCCTCGAAAAATCCAAGTAAAATAGATTGAATGTCCTCCCCTCCCCAAGCACCGGCAGAAGCCTGAATAGTAACGGTATAGCCGTACTTGTCAGCTACCGGTAAACCCACCGGCGCATTATCAAACCATTTCCGGAAGCCCATTACCGGACGGTGGTTCTGACCAAGTTTTTGCTCTTGATAGAAAAGGTTCTCAACAAACTGGCTGTTAGCGAGTATCTTTAACCTGGCGAGGATCGGCTCAATTATGGGACCCTCTGAACCTGTTTCCGCTTTCTCCTATAAGCGTTTTAAATCATCGGCAACGCCTGGCATAGCTTTTACCTGTAGGTTTTGCAGCAATTCTTCACGGTAAGCGGGAGACTTAACGGCAGGCTATCTTCAAAACTATTAGTAGCACCGGGGTTTCTGCTCATTTTGCCACTACCTATGAAGTCATCCAGGGAATCAAAAACAAGCTGGAATCCACCCCGCAACACCTGGCAGACACTCCGGCCAGCAAACTCCCAGCCTCCCCGGATTCGTCCCGGCATCCTGCCTTTCTGGAACTTTTCATAAGCCTTACCGGAATCATATTCCCATTGCAGCCGGCTGACAGGCTCACAAAGGACCTGCGCCAGGGCGCTGTCTCCTTCCTGCATGTCGCCAACACAGGAGAGTAAGGAAGTAAGCGGAGCGTTGGTGCCCCGGTCAGTGTTGAGACTAAAGAGGTCGTGTCGCTTATAGATAAGCTCACAGGCAGAAATACCGTTAATAGACTTTACTGGTGCAACGGGAGCATTTGGGGGCATGACTGAAACCTGTCTTTGTTTCTGTTTTTAAGTGAGAGCGGCCAGAATTCAATTGTAGGATATGATTATTAGTATGTTGAAGACCGGATTTTTAACAGAATTAACGTAAACCGCATAGGATGGCCTACATTGGGCTAAAACTAATTCAAGGTTGTTTTACCTTGCCTGGAAATTATATTGGGCTTGTAGGGCAAATATGGAGGCCGAAATAAATGGGCATAGGTTAGAGAAACTTATACACATAAATATTCACAATTTTAAGAATTCTGTTGACAAGTACGTAGAATAGTCCTATAAATAGGTCTTTTGTCCTATTGACGATGGGACTGTCTAAAATTAGAATATTTGAAAATATAAAAGTGAGGGTATACGATGTCAAGTGTCGAAAAGGTAATTGATATTAACTGTTACCGTTCGAAAAAGGTTCTACATAATTTAGAGCGACACTTTTCCTATTACGAATTTTTTGGGTTTTTATCATGGGCATTTCTTATCTTTGTAATGGCAGAAATTTATTTAAGAAGAATCGGGTGGTAAATTTGTTTATCAAATTATCAAATGTAGCATCAACTTATCAGAGATTACTTATAAGGAATTTATTGAAGACAAAGGGCATGTCAATCAATTGGTCTTCTTCACGTATAAAAGAAATCCCGCATTTAACGAAGCTGGAAATAAGGAAGGTTGAATAAAAGTAAAAACCGCTCTGTTGAATTGAAACCTGTTAATTGGACACAATTAAAAAATCCTATCATAGAATTCTAAGAGTTTATGTGGGCTGGCACCGTTTTCTGTACGGTGTCAGTTCTGTTTTTAGTTCATTGCCTGTTTCATGTTTGGATGTAAGAAACATTATGTAAGAAATAAAAGGTACTGATTTTTCGGTAAATATGGAAGTAGCCAGAACCAAGCCATGTAAGGGGTATATAACGCGCCTAAATGCAGGAATTCCAGCCATTAGCTGAATTTCGTGATTTTATTAAATAAACATAATGTAAGTATGACATACTAGAAATATTGTAAATTAAAAAAGTATCATTGTATAGCTCTTACCGCGTCCACCCGGCCTGCCATCCGCGCCTTTTATCACCAGTGCTGTATTTCAACCATGCGCTACTGGGATAAATGCACGGATATAATGTTGGCTAAAGGTCTCGCCATCCGGCTACCTTATATAATTACCGCAAGCGTAAAAGATTTTGTAAAAAATCAGTCATTCTTAACCGGTTTTTTGGGAGAACGTCGTCCTCTACTGGCGCGGGAAGTAGAACACCTCTACTTTAATCTGTTTAATAATATCATAGGCAAGTACTTGCTGACAGGTTTTAAACAGGTAGCCAGTTCGGAGAAGGTGCGTTCCATTATGGTCCGCGGTATTAATATGGCTGACAAATTTATTGAATCATTTGGCTCAACCTTAAAGAAAGAAAATATTCTGATACGGGAATTATGCCTCATCAATGGCGGAAGTATGAGACATGACCTTGCCGCAAAATACACCCGTATTATTGCAGAAGCAGCTAGTTTTGCCGAGGACAGTTTGAATATCATGATAGAAAACGGTTGGTTTGAAGAACCGCCCCGTGCCATCGACCGGAGCGAGCTGACTGAACTGAAACACTAGGGGATTATTTTTAGCATTAAATAGCAGCTTAATATAAAAAGAGCCCGGAGGCTCTTTAATAAACAATAGAACTAAATTTAGAAATCCATAGGTGGCATATGGGTCTCCTGAGCTATTTCGGATACCATGCCTGGTGGCTTCACCGGTGCTCCCGCGTCTCCTGGAGATCCCACTAAACCAATAAACTGCTGACCCGGGCAGGCGAAGCCGCCTAGTGTGCCGCACTGTGAACCGCCGAATTGGAAGGGTCCGCATGCGAATGTGAATGGT
>MVQK01000283.1 GCA_002067515.1 Pelotomaculum sp. PtaB.Bin013
AAGGTAATCCGGCCGGCCATGGTCAAGGTTGCCAAATCATCTTGAAATTTAGCTTGAATCTTAAATAATAAAGATAATATAATCAGGAGGTTAATTGATATGTCGAGGATAATAGGTATTGACCTGGGTACCACCAACTCCTGTGTGGCTGTCATGGAAGGTGGGGAAGCGGTGGTAATACCCAACGCCGAAGGGGCCAGAACAACTCCTTCCGTGGTGGGATTTTCGAAAACCGGTGAAAGACTGGTAGGCCAGGTGGCCAAACGCCAGGCTGTCAGCAACCCGGAGCGAACTGTTAGTTCAATAAAACGGCACATGGGCACCGACTACAAAGTAAAGATTGACGGTAAAAACTATACTCCACAAGAAATTTCGGCGATGATCCTGCAAAAAATGAAATCAGACGCCGAAGCTTACCTGGGGAGTAAAGTTGATAAGGCTGTCATCACTGTGCCGGCTTATTTCAGTGACTCCCAACGCCAGGCTACCAAGGACGCCGGCAAAATCGCCGGCCTGGAAGTTCTGAGGATTATCAACGAACCTACAGCCGCCGCGCTCGCCTATGGTTTGGATAAAGGGGAAGAACAAACCGTGTTGGTATTTGACCTGGGTGGCGGCACTTTTGACGTATCCATTCTGGAACTTGGCGACGGCGTGTTTGAGGTTAAGGCGACCAGCGGCAACAACCGCCTGGGCGGCGATGATTTTGACGAGCGGATAATTGGTTTCCTGGCAGACGAGTTTAAGAGAGAAACAGGGATAGACCTGCGCAACGACAAGATGGCCATGCAGCGTCTGAATGAAGCCGCTGAAAAGGCTAAAATTGAGCTGTCCGGTGTTGCCACCACAAATATCAACCTGCCTTTCATCACGGCCGACGCCGGTGGGCCCAAACACCTGGATGTAAATTTAACCAGGGCTAAATTTGAAGAACTGACTGCCGATTTGATTGAAAAGACGATGAGCCCCACCCGCCAGGCCATGTCCGACGCCGGGTTGCAGCCAAAGGACATCGACAAAGTGCTATTGGTGGGCGGTTCGACAAGAATACCCGCGGTGCAGGATGCCATACGCAAGTATTTGGGCAAGGAGCCGCATAAAGGGATTAACCCGGACGAATGTGTCTCGTTAGGCGCCGCTATTCAGGGAGGAGTTCTGGGTGGAGAGGTCAAGGATGTGCTGCTGCTGGACGTAACGCCGCTATCTCTCGGTATCGAGACTTTAGGCGGGGTGTTTACCAGGCTGATCGAGCGCAATACAACCATACCCACCGCTAAGAGCCAGATCTTTTCCACTGCCGCGGACGGCCAGACTTCAGTGGAGATACATGTGCTCCAGGGCGAGCGCCAGATGGCGGGAGACAACAAGACGCTGGGCCGTTTCACGCTCACCGGTATTCCGCCCGCGCCCAGGGGTGTGCCGCAAATCGAGGTTAAATTCGATATCGATGTCAACGGCATTGTTAATGTGTCCGCCAAGGATATGGGGACAGGTGCGGTACAGAGCATGACCATAACCGCTTCCACTAACCTGAACGATAAAGAAATCGATCAAATGGTTAAGAATGCAGAAAAATTCGCCGCGGAAGACGCCAAACGCAAAGAAGAAGTAGAGACACGCAACCAGGCCGACAGTATGGTTTACCAGGCTGAAAAAACAATTAAGGACTTTAAGGACAAAGCCGACGCGTCTGCCGTTGAAAAATTGCAGAAGGCCACAGATGAGTTAAAAGAAGCCATAAAGGGCGGCAGCGTGGAATCGATTAAAGCTAAACTGGAGGCAATCACCAGCCCGCTATATGAACTTACCGCTTCGATGTACCAACAAACCGGCCAGGGACAGGCAAACGCCGGAAACGCCGGCGCCGGCTACGCCGGTGGCGCGGGCCAGGGCGATAAGGATAATGTGGTGGACGCGGATTTTGAGGTAAAGGAAGATAAATAGTAACTGAGCAGAATTCAGGAGACAGAATTCAGAAGTCAGAATAAGAGAGTAGTTTATCTGCTTTAAATATTCTGACTACTGACTACTGAATTCTGAGTACCTGATAAATTAATAGCAAATCTGTTTTTTATATTATAAAATAAGTAGAAGAAACCTTTTCAAGGGGAATTTCGATTCCCCTTTCCTTTGTTTTAGTATATTAAGGTGGTGGATAGATGGCTAAGCGCGACTACTATGAAGTACTTGGCGTGTCCAAAGATGCGACCACTGATGAGATAAAAAAAGCTTACCGTAAACTTGCGCGCCAGTACCACCCGGACGCAAATCCGGGTGACCAGAACGCTGAGGCCAAGTTTAAAGAAATCAACGAGGCTTATGTCGTTTTGTGTGATCCGGAAAAAAGGTCAAATTATGATCATTTTGGCCATGCTGATACCAACGGGCAAGGTTTTGGCGGCTTTGGCGGGGGTTTTGGAGATTTCGGCGGTTTTGGCGACATCTTTGATATGTTTTTTGGTGGCGGCGGGCGCAGGCGCACAGGTCCGGAAAAAGGTTCCGACATCCGGACGGATATGGAGATTAGTCTAAAGGAAGCCGCTTTCGGTCTAGAACGCGAGATAAAGGTTCCGCGCGTGGAAACCTGCGGCACTTGCGGGGGAAGCAGGGCGGCTGCGGGCAGCAAGCCCCAGACCTGCCCGACCTGCGGCGGCACCGGCCAGATGCAATATTCTCAAAGTACTCCCTTCGGGCGTGTGGTCCAGTCACGCACTTGCGACCGCTGTGGCGGCGCCGGCAAGATCATAGACAAACCCTGCCCTACTTGCCGCGGCACCGGCCAGGTGCGCAAGACGCGCAATATCAAGATCAACGTACCACCCGGAGTGGATAGTGGTTCCCGCCTCCGCCTCGCGGGTGAGGGCGAAGCCGGTCTGCGCGGCGGTCCGCCTGGTGATCTTTATGTATATATTCATGTCAAGCCGCACCGTATTTTTAAGCGGGAAGGCGATGACTTGATTTTGGAAATACCTGTTTCGTTTGCCCAGGCAGCTTTAGGTGATGAATTGGATGTCCCTACACTGGACGGCAAAGCCAGGTTAAAAATTCCCGAAGGTACTCAAACCGGCACTGTTTTTCGTATGAAAGGAAAAGGCATCCCCCATATCAACGGGTACGGCCAGGGTGATCAACATGTGCGGGTTAAAGTGATTACTCCCATTAAGCTTAATGATAAGCAGAAGGATTTGTTAAAAGAATTCAACCGTATCGATAGCGAACGTCACCATGCTTCAGGTGATAAAAGTTTTTTTGAAAAAATGAAAGACGCTTTTATGGGTTAAAATAACAAGGGAGATAAATATGTGGATTGGCTGGAAATTACTGTTTATACTTCCCCCGGCACGGTGGAAGCGGTAGCCGAATTGTTTGAAGAGATGGAAACCGGCGGGGTAATTATTGAAGATCCGGCTGTTATTCTCAGGTATGCCGCGGAAACACACCCTGATGAGTGGGGTGTTCCCGGGAAAGTGTCTGAGCACGATTGGCCGCTGGTCAAGTCATATTTTCCGGTGAATCAGGGTTTGAACCGCAGACTAAGTAATTTTCA
>MVQK01000284.1 GCA_002067515.1 Pelotomaculum sp. PtaB.Bin013
CCTGGCGGTGGCTGAAAGATGGTTTGAGCAATACGGTGAGGCGACAGTTTTTTTTACCCGGCTGATGCCTATTGTGAGAACTTTTATCTCACTGCCGGCTGGAATTGCCAAGATGAATTTCAATAGGTTCTTGATATATTCTTTTTTAGGTTCACTCCCGTGGAGTCTGCTGCTTGTTTATATCGGCCTAAAACTTGGACAAAACTGGAAAACGATTGAGTTTTGGTTCCACCGCCTGGATGTTGTGGTGGTACTTGGTATTGTTGCCGTAGTTGTTTACCTTTGGCGCAAAAAACGGTGATAGAAGTGTGCGATAAAATTTTTTCTTATTTTAATAATATGGATTTGGCAGGCTTTAACCTGGTAAATCACACCCTTCATAACTCTGTCTTAAATAAATTCATGCCCTTTCTCAGCAACGCGGGTGTAGGCGGACTGATCTGGATTATTATCAGCCTGATCTTATTTGCTACCGGAAGGCCCGCGGTTAGAAAAACAGCTTTTCTGATGCTGGTTGCGGTCATGGCTAGCTATCTGACGGGCGAATGTTTTAAACATCTCTTTCAGAGACTTCGTCCTTTTGAAACATTAACGGGCGTGGAACTGCTGGTAAAGCCGGTCCACTCCTTTTCATTTCCGTCAGAGCACGCGGCTAATGCTTTTGCTGCCGGGCTTGTACTGATGCGCAAGTTGCCCGGTTTTACCTGGTTCTTTATCCTGCTTGCGGTGGCAATGGCTTTTTCCAGAGTTTATGTAGGGGTTCATTATCCATCTGATGTACTGGCTGGTTCTTTGCTGGGGTTGGCTTGCGGCGCCTTAGTCTTAAAGTATGAAAATAATTTCTTTCGAAAAAATTGGGGTTGGCAGCAGGAAAACTGGCGTAAGTATTAATTCTTATTGAATTCTATTATCGCAAAATACATAGAATATTTATAGATACATTAATTACAGGGGGAGTCGGCCATTGTCTTCCCAGAAATTATCAAGGATTACTAATATCTGGTCAAGGGTAATTGAAAGCGAAAACGGCAGCCTGTCAACCAAGGTTGTGATAGAGGCCACTGAAGTAATTAAACATGTGGTCAGCAGGGTTGGAAATGATCTTATCCTGGAGTCTGCCGGTGTCGCAGTCAATATGCCGGAGGGGTTAATTGAAGTAAACGACGGTCTGGTCAGGGAGATATTTTTAGAGCAAACCGGCGCCGGTGAAGCGGTGGTGCGAATTGTCGCCGAACATCCATGCGAATATAAGGTGATAGAAACTGAGGGCATACCGGCGAGCACCGCGGTTATCCTGAACCGTGCTTACTTGACAAATTTGATGAGGAATAAAAAGATTGTGATTGATCCCGGGCACGGGGGAGATGATTGGGGAGGGAAAGGTCCGGTTAACCTTGTGGAAAAAAATGTTGTTGTATTAATCGCAAGAATATTAGCCGATATATTTAACAAGGTTGGAGCGCAAGTTTTTCTGACCAGGACTGGCGATGAAAATATAAGGTTTGAAAAACGGTTTGGGTTGGCATTAAAGGAGAAGGCTGATCTGTTTATTGGCATTCACACCTATTCCGCAAGGAACAGTAAGGTTAGCGGCGCCTCGGTGCGCTACAAACCGTCCTGTGACCGTAGCCGCACTATTGCCGGCATGATAGACAAAGAATTGGTTAAAAAATTGAAAGTTGAGGACAGAGGTGTTAAAGAATCTCCGGATTTAGTCTTTCCCGGCGGCGTTCCCGGCGTGGAAGTGGAAGTTGTGACGATAACCAATTGGGTTGAGGAAGGTCTTTTACGTAGTCCCACCATCCATAAAAAAGCGGCGGAAGGTATATTTATCGGGGTAAAAAATTATTTTGCCGCCGCCGGTCAGCAGAATGAGGTGGTACAGTGATTTTAGGCAGGATCCCAATCAGGACACATATAATTACCGAAAAAGATGACATGGTTGATGTGGTGAAAAAATATACCGGCGAGGTCGCGGAAAAAGGCGATATTATTGCCATGGCTGAAAGCGTGGTGGCGATCACGCAAGGCAGGGCTATTTTGCCGGATACCATTAATCCGGGTCTATTGGCAAAGTTTTTGTGTCTTTTCCCGGGGAAAGACGGGAGCCTTGCCACACCTCGGGCAATGCAGCTGGCGATCCAGGAAGTTGGCAAAACCCGGATCATGCTTGGCGCCATTGCGGCGGTTATTGGTAGGATTATTCGCCGCAAGGGAGATTTTTACCGGATTGCAGGCCGTCAGTTAGCGCAAATCGATGATGTGGCCGGGACCATGTGGCCTTTTGAAAAGCACATTATACTCGGGCCCAAAAACCCGCATGATGTGGTAAGAAAGATAAAGGATGTCACTGGCGTGGAAGCAGTCATCACTGATGTGAATGACATTAGAAAAGTTGATATTTTAGCCGCTTCGGAGGGAGTTGACCAGAATAGTCTGATTAAAGACCTGGAAGATAATCCTTTTGGTAATGATGACCAGCAAACACCGATCATTGTTTTAAAAATGGCTAAGAACAATCCATGAAAAACTTTGAGTCAATCCGCCAGCCCGTTATTAACGGGCTTTTTTTCGCTCTCGGATCTTGTTTGAATAACGTTATCAACTTTTGAGATAATAATTTTAAAGCCGCACTGGCGGTTTTTTGTTGCCGGGAAATTAAAGGGGGTTAAAATATGCTGGCGCGCTTTCATCGCAAAGTTCTTTTTATTTTAGTTGTAACTATATTATCTATTGCGCCTGGAGCGGCATATGCGGGATTACCCAGGGTCACCGCGGATGCCGCCGTGCTGATTGATGTTGAGACCGGACAGATTTATTTCGCCAAAAATCACACGGTAAGACGCGAACCGGCCAGCCTCACGAAGATTATGACGGCAGTAATAGCTTTAGAAAATGGCGACTTAAACGATGTTGTCACAGTCGGGGGGAAGGCCGCCGCTGTCTCAGAGGGATCTACCATCGAACTCAACAAAGGTGAAAAAATTACTCTCGGAGAATTATTGAAAGCGGCGCTTGTCTGTTCCGCCAATGATTCTACCGTGGCCATAGCTGAGCATGTGGGCGGCAGTCATGACCGTTTTATTGCCCTGATGAACAAGAAGGCGGGCGCATTGGGGCTGTTAGGCACAAGATTTGCCAATACCAATGGCTACCATGATCCGAACCATTATACAACTGCTTACGACCTGGCGGTTCTTACGAGATACGCTCTGGGCATCCCGAAGTTTAACGAGTTGGTTCAAACCAGGGAAACAACAGTGAGGTGGACAGAACCGGCTGACAGGGGGGAAAAAATTGGTAATACTAACCGCTTGCTTACCAGTGGTTATGAGGGAGTGGATGGAGTGAAAACCGGTACCACGTCAATGGCCGGCAACTGCCTGATTGCTTCTTCTACCAGAGATG
The DNA here is from genome assembly GCA_002067515.1 of Pelotomaculum sp. PtaB.Bin013. Lineage (GTDB taxonomy): Bacteria > Bacillota > Desulfotomaculia > Desulfotomaculales > Pelotomaculaceae > Pelotomaculum_D > Pelotomaculum_D isophthalicicum. Next base: position 3,409 of record MVQK01000284.1, read on the forward strand.
GACGCCGACTGATAGCTGTCGCGCTGCACAGTGACGACCGCTACCAGGATTGCGCCAGAATGTTCGATTATGGTTTCAACGTAATCCGTCCATTATCGATAATAACTTCAGGACAAGCAGTTGCAAACCCGGT
>MVQK01000285.1 GCA_002067515.1 Pelotomaculum sp. PtaB.Bin013
TTTTGAGACTGGATAAAAAATTCCAATAAATCCAAATATTTCCCATTGGTTTGTTTACAAACTTTTTGGCAAAAGCGGGACATAGATGGGCTTTTTTCTGGGATTGCATGTAAAATAACCGCCCGGTAGCGTTCTTGTTCAAGACCGATTAACATATCAAATACACTAATTGGCATTATTCCCCCCATAAATCCGTTCTAATACAAATTCTTGCGTCAACGAATCAGATAAACGCACTTGATCGAGATTAGCTAGTTTTTCTAACCGAACTAATCCCGCATTATGTAAATTACCCAATATGGTTCTGACTTGGTATTCCGGTAAATTAAGTACCCTACCCGGACTGTATTCTGCCAGGCAAGCATCTTCTGTGTTGATGGCTGAAGATCCAGGTGAATACTTATCCCGATAATATAATAAACAGAAGAGAAGCGCCAGGTCTGGGACATCTACGGGGTTGGATTTAATAAAATTACCTGTACCTTCTGCTTCAAGAATTCTCAAATGAGATAACTCGCTGCGTGAATAAGCAGCAAAAACCGCCCCAACTTCCTTGGGTAGTTTTTCGGAAACCGTTCTCTCAGAAAAATGAATGGCAAGATCTGAGAAGTATTGTTTGCTTATTAGATCAATTTCAAAGTGATCCTGAGCGGGTAGCACTAAATTGATTATCCGGTACCAAACAACCCATTCTGGGTTACTGGAAACGATATAGTGAATTATCCAAAGGGTTTCGAGTTTATCAAAATAAGGATCGGATTGTATAACTGCCTTTCCAAAGTTAGTAAGAAGGCTAACTCTTGGACGGACTAATCCAAAGCCTGTCATCATGCTGGTTAAATTCTCGATTTGCTTATCTGGAATACCTAAAGCTAATATTATCTCTTGTCGAGATACCTTTTTTTGCCCTTCCTTTGTTAAAAGAAATTGCATTATTCGAGATATTTGGTCAAAACGAGGACGGTAACCGTTTGTGAGTTGTAGCTTCATGGCCGATATTATGCTCCAATAGAATCCTCAATGGCGGATTGCTTATCATAAATTCTCAATAGATCGCCAACCAGCAGATATGTTTGCATCAAACATTGATTCATTTCAAATTCCTCTACCTCTGCATGAACACCTTTATTTGTGAATTCATAAATACGATCTAGGCGATTACCCAGATCAGATAGTGATGCCTGTAGTAATTCTACAGATGTTGATTTTCGTGTCTTGTCTAAAATAAATTGCCATAAACGGTTGATGTACTTTTCATCAGACAAGTTACGAGTCTTTCCATCCTCTCCCGTAACGGGTTCACTAGCGGGTGGGTAAAAAACATCTGATAGATCTTTAAATAGCCGACGACATGAAAGTAATGCCTGTGCTCGTGTTTCAGGCGTGTTTTCTTTTATTCTCTGAAGTGCTGATACCAGTTCTTTAAATGCTGTTGGACAAACTTGGTTTAGGCGTAATTCGACATATTGGCGATTCTGTTCAAATATATCTGCATGAAACTGCCCGTATAATAGTTGTTTTTCAGTTTGGCTCAGAAAATCATAGACTCGGTTTTTGATGATTTCTAATAATTTTTGGTAATGGTTAATAAATGCCTGGGTCTGAACACGTAGATAAAAATTTTGATTTTCTATAACAGCAGTGTCCAAAGGATGCATTCCGGAAGGTGTCCGTGCATTGTTGTAAGTATCAATCATACTGTCGAGTTCATTTTCGAGTTCTGATACGTTTTTTCCAATAATCAGATCTGATTTTTCAACTCTACCATCTTCAACAATAATGGCGGGTCTTTCTTGTATCCACATTTCTAAAAACAACTTGTTGTAATGGTCAAATTGTTCTTTAGTGAGGTGTGGCATTATCTCACTAAGAACTCTTATCCTCTCATATTCATTTTGATTATCAATAATTTCTCTCTGTAACCACAAAAGACTTAAGAAATCATTTCGTAATCTCGCAATGCGGATGCAACTCCGAATTACCGCACTCAGTTTTACATTCCCAGTATCCAACGCGGTAATAGAACTTTGAACAAGTTGAAGTAATTCGGATTGTTCACTCATAAATTGATCCGCCTCAGAAAATAAAATCTATGATGCATGAAAGTGCTTTGTGATGGGTTCATTGAGTTTTTCTTGTTGCTTTATCCATTCCTGAAAAGCTTCTCGGCGAAACCGCCAATGTTTTCCAACTTTAAAACCAGGTAATCGTTTATCTTGAACAAGTTTATAGACGGTCGATAACGGGAGCCGTAAATACACGGCTACTTCCTCAGCTGTAAGGAATTCGGAGTCCATAAGACCCTCCCAAATATTCTGTTTAAACACAGTTGCTTGATTTTATTATAGCATCACAAGAGAATTGAGTGTCAAAAAACGCCCTATTCAGGGCGTTCATGTTTCAGGTTGATTTTTCGTGCGTATTTGTTGTTCTATCTATTCAGCCCGTATTTCTCGAAAGTGCTTTTTATGATTTCTTTGGCTTCGGGAGATTTAGTGGAAATATTGTCTTCCTCAAAAATTTTTTCGATTTCGAGAAGAGCTAAAGCTAAATTGGAACGGTCCTGCCCGGATAAGTGCGAGAATGATCCATAAATCCTTAGCAGTTCAGGATCAGGTTTCGGGAGATCCAGCACCTGATAAACCTCTACCCCAAGGATTCCGGCAATGCTCAACACTTCCGGCTTTTCAGGTAAAAACTCACCCTGCATCCAACCTAATACCTTGGAAGGCGGATAGCCTAACAGATCGCAAAAGGCTATGAAATCTTCCTCACCCGCCTGGGATCGGCTCCATCGTTTGTACGCTCTGTTAAACCAGGCCGGAAAGTTGGACATGTGGCTTTACTTTTCAAGGATTGCGATGTGGAATATGAAAAATATGTTCGCCTCTAATCATATAATATTTTCTTCAATCTGACAACGAATCCCCCTTCATTTCACCAGATCATCTTGGCCGTACCTGATCCTCCTGTTGATCATGGACATTGCTAGTATCAAAAGGATCGCATAACCCTAATTGACCTGCCATCGCCATCATCTGGTCACGGCTATCTGTCCCAAATTTCTTTTTCAAAGCACTGATGTGTAATCGAATAGTTGCTTCGGTCAACCCAAGTTTTAGCGCAATTTGATCTGGTGTATAGGCCCTCGCCAGTAATTGTAAAACACTCATTTGCCGCTCGGATAACGCCGGCGCTTTTCTTTTCGGTTTAGGTGGCTGACCCGCGAGAACAATCAAGCCATTAACATGCACTTCTGGGCAATCATCCAAAGCGTAACCAGGCAAATTTCTGCCATCCCGGATGATCTTTACCAAATCCTGAACATCTTCGACCACATTTTGGTAAAGAACAGATCCTTCATCATTGATAACCACAATGGATGGCATCGAAGAAATCCTCCCCTAAGTTGACCTGGAATAATGGGGCAAAACGCATAAATCCCCCTTGAGAAAGCACACATCTATCCAGAGAGGACCTTGTAGTTGATTGTATAGGTGGGAGTTGGTCATTCTAGAGTCGTATGCGCAAGTGA
>MVQK01000286.1 GCA_002067515.1 Pelotomaculum sp. PtaB.Bin013
ATTAAACAGGTTATTGTCGGTTATGCGGACGTAGTACAGAAAGTGGTTATAGCAAACAGCGCCGGCGTATTTGTTGAAGATGAGCGGATTCGCACACGTTTGTTGGTGCAGGCGGTGGCGGCGGCAGATGGTAAAATCCAAACAGGTTACGAGGCTGTAGGCAGCTTAAGCGGCTTTGAACTTTTTGACCGCTGCCATCCCGAAGAGGTTGCGGAAGTGGCGGCGCGCCGGTCTGTGCAGATGCTGGCGGCAAAGCCCGCGCCTGCCGGTAAGATGCCTGTAGTCATGGCTGGTGAAGCAGGCGGCACGATGGTGCATGAAGCATGTGGCCACGGCCTGGAGGCTGATCTCGTGCAGAAGGGTCTGTCCGTTTATGCTGGAAAGAAAGACCAAGAGGTGGCCTCCCCGGAAGTGACTGTGATTGACGATGCGACCATAAGCGATCGGTATGGCTCCTACCGCTTTGATGATGAGGGAACCCCCGCGCGTAAAGTTGAACTAATCCGTAAGGGGATGTTGACAGACTACCTGTACGACCGGCTGACTGCCATGAGGGAAACCAACGATTCTAACGGTCACGGCCGGCGGGAATCATATCAGCATAAACCCATTCCGCGAATGAGTAATACTTATATTGCACCTGGCAAGACGGATCCGGATAAGATTATCGGGAATATAAGAGAAGGGTTGCTGGTTAAAAAGATGGGAGGTGGTCAGGTAAATACAACAACCGGAGATTTCGTTTTTGAGGTGACGGAGGGCTACTTGATCAAGGATGGTGAAACAGGCCCAATGGTGCGTGGCGCCACCCTGACCGGAAACGGGCCCGATGTGTTGCGTACCGTGGAAGCGGTTGGAAGCGATTTGGGTTTTACAATTGGTACCTGCGGTAAAGATGGACAAGGTGTTCCAGTGAGCGACGCGCAGCCCACCATATCAATTAAACAGCTTATTATCGGGGGGACCGCTCATCCCCCGGAGAGGTCTGCGGGAAGGATTATCAGACTGTAGCAGGGTCCCTGCTGAACTGGTTAATGATATTAACTAACTAACAACTAAAAGTTGTTAGTTATAGCTGAGTTGCAGGCTATAAACGGAGGCCGTATACTACATGAATATGTTTTCCTGGATGCTGGTAGGTCACATGGTAGGTGATTTTCTGCTTCAAACAGGCTGGATGGCTAAAAAAACTATCAACATTACTTCTTTATTAACCCATTGTTTGGTATACACTTTGACTATCTACATTGCTGTCTTGCCTGCGGGGGGTCTAAGTCTAAAGGCTATTATCGTTATCTTTGCCAGCCATATTGTTCTGGATCATAGAAAGTTTGTACTCTTCTGGGTTCGCCGGGTTAACAATGCTGAGAGTCTGCCATGGATGAATATTGTTATTGATCAGTGCTTTCACCTGTTGGTACTGGCATTAACGGCTCAGTATCTGAATTAGAGTAAATTAACGTTTGCAGGCTTGTATAATACAACAAAATTTTTATGGACAGGGTAGTTAAAATATGATAAAGTTTTTAACGAAGTGAAGACATGAGTTAGAAGACCTGCCTGATGTGCGGACTAACAACCTGCCACGAAAGAGGGGTGGTTAAGATAAGTAAAGAATTGGCCGCGAAGGTCTTTTCTCTCATGAAAGAGACCGTCGTGGTTTTTGTTTTTTGTTTTTCATGTTAGAAAAAGTACATATCAATATGAAGGGGGAGTGTGGGGATGCTCAGTACGACAGGCATCATTGTATTCATTTTGCTTCTAGCTATAGCTGGCTACTTTTCTGTGATGGGGTTAGCCAAGCTTTATAACAGAGTGAGGATAGGCCGTCCTATCGACCGCTCCGATCGTCTTATGGAACGTATAATGGGGTTTTTCGGCCGCCAGGATTGTCAGCGTAAGATTGCACGGGAGCCGGGTGCGGCCCTGATGCACCTTCCTATTCTATACGGATTAATTTTATTTGCTCTTGGCGCGGTTCATTATGTCCTGGAAAAAGTGATAGGCCTGGTTATATTTGGGTCACCGTACTTTTATTTAATTACTGAAATTGGCGGTATTGCGCTTCTGTTCGGGATTTTGTTCTCAGCCTGGCGGCGTTATATTCAGAAAATTCCCCGCCTGGACACGGGAACTTGGGAACAAGAAAGATTTATTGTCTTTCTTATTTCAGATATCAGCTTGATTGTTGTAGCCTTCTTCCTTTCCTATGGGTTTAAACTCATCGGCTCACCCGATTATTTTGACCATTGGCGGCTTTCCATGGCTCCGGCGAGCCTTCTGGTAGCCTCCTTGTTTAGCAGTGTGGACCCTGCCATGGCCGGCAAGCTTTCGTTGGTCTTTTGGTGGGTGCATATATTAGCCGCTTTTACCATGATCGGTGTTCCGCGTTACTCTCCATTGCTTCACCCTGCGGCCGCCCCGCTTAATATTATATTCAGGTATTTGGACAATAAGATCGAGCCGATGGAACCAATCGACTTTGAAGATGAAGAGAGAGAAACCTTCGGCGTTAATAAGCTGGCGGATTTTACCTGGAAAGATCTGCTGGATTGTTATGCCTGTGCCGAGTGCGGCCGCTGTCAGGATAACTGCCCGGCTTATTTGACCCAGAAGCCACTTTCCCCGAAAAAACTGCTGGCTGAAATCAAAGAACACCTGGAAGAGATCGTCCCCGGCGAACCGCGGATCAAGACGGTTGACGGTCATTGGGTGTTTGATCAGCAGGAGCAAAAGTCAGAAGATGCTGAGGATGCCAAAAAGTTGCTTGGTGAAGTGATTGACGAGCATGCAATCTGGGCTTGCACTACATGCCGGGCCTGCCGTGAACAGTGTCCCAATATGAACGAGCATGCCAACAAAATCATGCAACTCAGGCGGGCGTATGTTTTGGACGAGAGCGATTTTCCTGCCGAGGCTCAGTTGACCTTTACCAATATGGAACGGAACTCGAACCCCTGGGGGATTGGTTGGGCTGACCGCGCTAACTGGGCTGCCGACCTGGATGTCAAGATCCTTGGTGAGGTTGAGGATGCGGAAAGTGTGGAGTACCTCTTATACCTTGGCTGCGCCGGATCCTTTGACGAGAGAATAAAGAAAGTATCGACTGCCCTGGTTAAGGTTTTGAATGAAGCGGGAGTAAGTTTCGGCATTCTGGGCACAGAGGAAAAGTGTTGCGGAGATTCGGCACGGCGGTTGGGTAACGAGTACCTGTTCCAGAGTTTGGCTGAGGAGAATATCGAAACCTTTAAGGGCTATGGGGTAAAGAAAGTTATTACCGCCTGCCCGCACTGTTTCACAGTGATGAAAAACGATTACAAACAGCTTGGCGCTGACTTTGAGATAATGCACCACACCCAGTTGATTGATCAATTAATCAAAGCCGGTAAGATTAAGCCGGGCGCGCTGGGAGAACAAGTAAAGGCGACCTATCATGATTCCTGTTATCTTGGACGTTATCATGAAGAATAC
>MVQK01000287.1 GCA_002067515.1 Pelotomaculum sp. PtaB.Bin013
AAACAACAACAAAATGATGCTAAAAGTAAAAATGATGCCAAGGATAAGGAGGATAAAAAAGAACCTGCAAAATCTATGACGCCAACACCGCAGGTTGAGGAACAAAAGGTACCGAATCAACCAGTTAAATCATCTCCCTAAGTAAATAAGCCGTGCTTTTCCTTTCCGAACAGCACGGCTTTACAGGTTTTATTCAGGTGTTCAGATTTTAAACATCCATGGAGCTTTGTTTTACTAACTATTCTCTCATTCTGAATCCTGACTACTGGCTACTGGCTACTGACAACTGACTACTGAGTTCTTATAGAAGTATTTCCTGTCCCGGCTTGATTGCTTCAACTTTTACTTCAGGCGCCTTTTTCGAGGATAAATCAATAAATTCTCCCGCGTCCTGGGTCAGGACGGGAAATGTCTGGTAATGAATAGGGATGGCGACTTTCGGTTTAATCAAGGAAAGGCTCACCGCCGCCTGGAGTGGGTTCATGGTAAAGACGCTCCCGATTGGTACAAGGGCTAGGTCGATATTGTATATTTCGCCAAAAAGCCTCATGCTATCGAAAACACCGGTGTCCCCGGTGTGGTATATGGTTTTTCCGTCTTCCAGAATAATGATGTATCCCGCCGGGCTTCCGGCGGCGCAGGAGTGAAACGCATGGGTCATGATCACTTTGACGCCCGCTATTTCCGCTTGGGCGCCGATATTCATTCCCATGCCGTAATGTATGATATTATCAGCGCTGACTCCGGCTTTTTGGAGTGGCTCCACCAGCTCAGGCTGTATTATTAATGTGGCGCCGGTGGCTTTTACCAGATCCGGCACATCAGTTCCAAGATGATCGAAGTGGTCATGGGTGAGCAGTATTAGATCAGCCCGTTTGATATCCTCCTTTTTTATTGGACAGCTTGGGTTACCGGTAATCCAGGGGTCTATTAAAATAACTACTCCTTTTTCCGTGGTGATCTGACAGGCGGCGTGTCCCAGCCACCTTACGCTGTGGGCCATTTTTTTTCCTCCTTTAATGTATGAAAATTTATATCTATGATAAAGTGTTCTGTATTACTAGCTTTTTTCCTGCTTATTTATGAAAATTTATTGAAAAGCGCAAGAGATAATGATTTGCAGGCAATAACCGGCGTTTGCCGGATTTAAAGAAAACAGGTGCTGTTGACATTGTTGGAACATCTTAACTTCATTAAAATAAGGCAGGTTTTTCCCAGACCGGTAATTGACGATCCTTACGACAAGGTTCTAAAAGAAATGGAACGGATTAACCTTGGAGCGAAAGTCAAGCCCGGCTGGCGGGTCGCCATTACGGCGGGAAGCCGGGGTATTAAGAATATCGGCGCCATCCTGGGCGCCATGGTGGAATCAGTTAGAATGGCCGGGGCGGAGCCATTCATCATTGGCGCCATGGGCAGCCACGGTGGCGGCACAGCCGGGGGACAAAGAGCCGTGTTGGACAGCCTGGGCGTCACGCAGGAAAAATTGGGCTGCCCGGTGCTGACTTCAGAGGAAGTTGTGGAGATAGGCGCTACTCCGGATGGAATGAAAGTTTTTTGTGACATAAACGCATGGCGTGCCGACGGGATTATCGTCTGTAACAGGATCAAGCCCCATACCACTTTTCACGGGCCGGTCGAGAGCGGTCTTATGAAAATGATGGCTGTCGGCCTGGGAAAAACGCGGGGCGCTACTTGTTTCCACCGCCTGGAGCCGCGGCGGATGGCCCGGGCCCTGGTTGAAATAGGAGAAGTTTTTACGCGTTCGGGAAAAATTATCGGCGCTGTCGGCATCGTTGAAAACGCTTATGAGGACACTGCCATTATTAAAGCTCTTTCTCCGGACAAGCTGGCAGAGGTTGAAGAACGGTTGCTGGCAGAGGCTTACCGGTTTATGCCGCGCCTGCCGGCGGATAGACTGGACTTCCTGATTGTCAGGCAAATGGGAAAGAATTTTAGCGGAACAGGAATGGACACGAATGTGATCGGCCGGATGAGAATAGCCGGGGTGCCGGAGCCGGTAACACCGTTTATCGCCAGAATTGTCGTGTTGGATTTAAGCGGGGCGTCCCACGGGAACGCTACCGGTGTCGGCTTGGCGGATATCACGACAAGACGTCTGGTAGATAAAATGGATTCCCGGACAACCTACCTCAATTGTATTACCAGCGGCAATGTCCAGCGCGCCATGCTGCCGCTTATTATGCCTGACGACCGGGCTGCGATAGAAGCAGCGGTCCGCAGCCTTTCCGCGGATGAGCCGGTGAACCTGAAAGGCGCGGTAATTAACAACACACTTGAACTGGAATATATGTGGGTTACCGGCAGCGTGGCAGATGAGTTGAAGGGGAAGAGCAATGTAGAGATTATCGGAGCGCCGCGCCGGTTGTCCTTCAACGACGGATTAATGGCGCTTGAAGAGGATTAACATTTATGTGATTTTCTTATGAGTAAGTTAAGTATATAATATTAAGCAGGGCAAGAAGTTTACGTTGTTGCGATATGGAATATTTCAGAAAATAGCTTTATTAAGGAGATGTCAGTATGGAAATCAATGAAATTGCCCGCCAGGTAAAAGAAGCGTCCATAAAGATGGCTGCAATGAGCGCTGACTTGAAAAACCGGGCTTTAGAGCAAATAGCCGGGTCGTTGATTGACCGGCAGTCTGAAATCATTAAAGCAAATGATGAAGACTTAAACAGGAGCGCAAAGGAGAACCTGCCTGAGCCCCTGTTGAAAAGGTTGAAGTTTGACGAAACAAAGATAGCCGATGTGGTCGATGGGATTAACAGCTTGATAAACCTGCCAGACCCGGTCGGCAAGACACTGCTTGCGACTGAATTGGACGAGGGTTTGGAGCTTTATAAAACCACCTGCCCGATCGGTGTCATTGGTGTGATATTTGAGTCCAGGCCCGACGCCCTGGTGCAGATTTCCACTCTGTGCCTGAAAAGCGGCAACTGCGTGCTGTTAAAAGGCGGCTCCGAGGCGAAAGAAACCAACCGCGTTCTGGCGGATATCATTATCGAGGCGACTAAAGAAGCGGGAATTCCGGCTGACTGGCTGAAGCTCCTGGAAACCAGGGCGGAAGTCGATGAAATGTTAAAGCTGGATGAGCATATTGACCTGATCATTCCCAGAGGTTCGAACGATTTTGTCAGGTATATCATGGACCACTCAAGCATCCCGGTAATGGGGCACGCGGACGGCATATGTCACTGTTACGTCGATGAGGATGCCGACCTGGAAATGGCGGTAAGGATTGTGGATGATTCCAAAACCCAGTATGTCGCCGTGTGCAATGCCACGGAGACGTTGCTGGTGCACGAAAAAGCCGCTCCCGGGTTTTTGCCCTTGCTGAAAGAAGCCCTGGAAAAGAAAGATGTCGCGATTTCCGGCTGCCCCAGGACGATGGAAATAATTCCGGTGTCTTTAGCCACGGAAGAAGACTGGGGGACGGAATACCTG
>MVQK01000288.1 GCA_002067515.1 Pelotomaculum sp. PtaB.Bin013
GATGAACTGGAAGTGATGGTTCTAAAAGTCGACCGGGAAAATGAGAAAATATCATTAGGCTTAAAGCAAGTGCTGCCAAATCCATGGGACAGTGTAGATGAGAAATATCCCGTCGGTAGTATCATTATAGCAAAAGTTGTACGTCTTGCACCTTTTGGCGCATTTGTTCAGCTTGAACCTGGTGTGGAAGGACTCGTACACATATCTCACCTGGCTGACCGGCACGTGGCCAAACCTGAAGAAGTAGTAACCGAAGGTGAAGAGGTAAACGTCAAAGTATTAAGTGTAGATAAGGCTGATAAGCGTATACGCTTATCAATCAGAGAAGTCACCAAGGAAAAACAGGAGCGGGAATCACGTGATTATTCCAGTGCCATGGGACAAGAAACCGACAATGAAGTTATTACCATAGGTGACATGGTCGGCAACGTGTTTGAGAAAAAAGATTAGTTCTTTTTAAGTAAGAAATTAAGATAAATAGAATACTGAAATTAAGAAGAAAACCTGTGATATGTGCAAGACTATCACAGGTTTTTTTTAGCTGCGAACAGTTTTATATGGAGCCGAACATGAGCCGCGTTACGCGTTATATGCCAAAGGTCATCAAAAGCAAATTTATTCCTTGATAACGATTCAATTTGAATATTTTTAAATTGAATGGACAGTATAACAATGTTATTCCTAAATATGAGGAGGCTGATTACTTTGGAGCGATTCCCGGTAGGTATCACCCTTTTGCTGATTGGATCGATAGTTATTTATCTTGGGTTGGCCCAACGCGCTCTTGACCGGATGAGACTGTCCGATCGTGGCGCGCTGCTCGTCATTGCCGCAATCATTATCGGCAGTTATATTAATATTCCCATACCTTTTGCTCCTTTTAACACTTCAATTAACGTTGGGGGCGCGCTGGTGCCGATAGGGTTGGCAATATACCTTTTGGCTAAGGCTGGCACCGCAAAGGAATGGAGCAGGGCTGTCATCGGCGCGGTAGTAACGGCGATAGCCGTATACATAATCGGCTCGCTGGTAAATTCCGGTTCCACCGTTGAGCCGGCTGGACGTTATGCAATATTGGATGCGATTTATCTCTACCCGCTGGTAGGCGGGATTGTCGCTTACATTTTCGGCAGATCCCGGCGGGCGGCATTTATCTCCGCAACTCTGGGCGTACTATTAGTTGATATATTTCACTATGTCTGGCTATTAAGAAATGGCGCGCCGGGTAATTATAATGTTGCCATAGGTGGCGGCGGCGCTTTCGACACAATTATTCTAGCCGGTATTGTGGCGATTCTTTTGGCTGAAGTTATTGGTGAATCGTTTGAAAGATTGTCCGGTGGACCGAGTGCCGAAGGAAGACCGCACGGACTGGTGCAAGGACTGCAAAAACCGGAACTCGGCGTTTCGGATGAAAGCAGCCAAAACATGCACAGGGAAGCTGAAAGTAGCGCTTTTAGCGATAAAAAGAGAAAGGAGGATGTCGATAAACATGAAGGAAAAGAATAAAATCATCATTGGGCTAGGCGTCATGGTGCTGCTGGCCGGCGCTTTATTATATTATCACTTTAATAGTCTTTTACTAAGGCCGGCTTTTACAGCCGCAGGTTTTTTTAATAAAGAAACACCGGATCATCTAATCGGCCGATATACCACTATCGTTGATGAAGAGGGAACCACTATCAGCGAAATGGCCAGAATAGCTTCAACGGGAGATGAATTATACACATCGGAGGGCAAGCATTACCGGGTGGAACGTGTCCAAGGGGACAAGGCTGAAGCGAAATTCCTGGGCATGGATTCACAAATATTAGCTTATAATGAATTTTACGCCGGTCTAAGTGCGGCGGTAGTTAAAAACCTGGCAGAGAAGAACAAGGGCACTTTTGCGGTATACCACTCTCATACGGATGAATCTTATGTCCCTTCGGACGGTACTGAGGCGATTCCCTTTAAAGGTGGCATATATCAGGTTGGCAAAACGATGGTAGATAAGCTTCAAGGGGAAGGATTTCAAGTCAACTATGATCAGACGCCCCATGATCCGCATGATAACAACGCCTATACACGTTCCCGCCGGACCGCCGCTAATTTATTGAAGACAAACCCGTCGGCTATATTTGACGTGCACCGGGACGGGGTTCCTGACCCAAATTACTACCGGTCAAAAATAGATGGCAAAAATGTTGCCAAGCTTCGTCTGGTGATTGGCCGGGAAAACCCAAGAATGTCCGCTAATATGGATTTTGCGAAACAGATGATGGCTTCTGCCAACGAACTGCACCCTAAGGTAGTAAAGGAGATTTTTGTCGGAAAAGGCGACTATAATCAGGATCTAACGCCGACAGCGCTGTTGATCGAAGCCGGTACACACACAAATACCAAAGAAGAAGCAGAAGCGGGCATGTCGATGTTCGCTGAAGCTATTCCCGTGGTGCTCGGTGTTTCACCAACCGCACCCACACCAGGCGCGCCTGGAGCGCCTATCACAAATAGGCCGTCCGGGACGACGGCCGGAGCATGGAAGGCGTTGGGGTGGATCCTTGGCTTGACGATAGTTGGAGGGTTGGCATTCTTATTAATCAGTTCCGGCGGCATGGAAAACGCAAAAAAAAGACTGACAGGCTTCGGCAGGGAATTTAACAGCTTCCTGGGTCCGCGCGTGGCTGCGCGTAAAATTGGCAAGCAAAACCCAAAAGCAAAAATTAATGATTCGAGTAACGATTCCACTGTGAACGAAGTATTGAGAGAACGGAAAGATGACCTGACAAAGGACTAATGTTGTCTGCCTACAATGTTTACTAACGCGCCGATATCAGAACCACTCGAAAAATGAGACCGGACTAGCGGCGCGCCGCAGTCCGGTCTCAGAGCTCAAACAATTATGGCGCCGAACATGAGCCGCGTTGTATACCCAAAGGGCGCCAACGGCGTAATTGTTCGGCCGTTCGCCATGGAGTGGAGATTATTTGCAGGGGGTGACGGGACTGTCTCATTATTATCCTGATTACCTGGCTGTGATATTGATCGGTGTCCTAGCCGGCACTGCGTCCCGAATCATTTTGCTGCGGATTGACTACCGTCAATATCCCGGGTACCCGCACGGCTATCTGACCCATACGGCACTTGGCTTAATTGCTTCCGCTTTGGGGGCGGTCGCTGTTCCCGCTCTATTGAAACCCGATTTTGTGGCAGTGACTTTTTTATCATTGGCCGCGCAGCAATTCCGGGAAATTCGCAATGTGGAGCGGCAAACATTGGAAAGCCTGGAGAAAACAGAATTGGTAAAAAGAGGTCTGGACTACATCGAAGGAATAGCGAGGACTTTTGAAGCAAGGAACTATCTGGTGATGGGGACATCCCTCATTACCGCTTTTGCCGCCCAGTTTGGCGGCATCCCGGCCGCGGTATTCGCAGCCTTCCTCATGCTCTACGCCAGCTATTATTTTATGTCGGGCGAG
>MVQK01000289.1 GCA_002067515.1 Pelotomaculum sp. PtaB.Bin013
AATCCAGTCCGGAAATCATCAGACATGCAACGAACCGTATCTATTCCCGTCTCGCTGATTGCTGTTACTTTACCCCCTTTAATCAATTCTGCAATAGTCTTTTCCGCTTCCGGGTTATAAAGATTTGATCGCCAGGGATGGATGCCGACACACGCCTTAACCTGGCTAAACTTTTCGGCTAAAATAACATTTATCCGCGAAGTAGTTACATCCATAGCGGCTGCTAACACAATATCTACCCCGGCATTCTGTGCCCTCTCCAATGAAAGAGCCGGGTCCTGAGCTAAATGCATATGCACATCAGCTAACATAATAATCCCTCCTTTTCAAGTTCAATTATTAAGTCCAATAAATAACTTTAAAATTGTATTTTCAGAGCGACCTTTTACTACAACGAGATAGCCTAAAACCCATGTTCGCATTATAGACATTTAGCACTATTTCAAACAGACTTAAAGCCCTGCTTACCAGTACGCCAACAATTCATTAGCCGTACTACATGGCATTTTTCACACGCAAACATTTTACCACTATCGGCAAGTTCTGACATCCCCCTCCAATATAGTAATTGGACAAATTAGCACAAGAATAATTATTACCACCCAGTATTAAAGGGTGGCGATTAGTTTGTCCAAGGAAGACAATCCAAAGCAAAAAGATAAGAAGAAAAAAGAAATAAAAGTCAATGTAGTCTATAAAGATGGCGGTAAGACTTTTCAAGAGCTTATGGAGGAATTATTAAAGTCGATTGCCAAACAGCCCCATTAATGCGTTAAGAACGGCTTGTCCATGAGATATGACAGAAAGGAGCGAAATTAATACGATGTATGCTCCTGAAGATAGCTACAAATTAATGCAACTGAATAAGGTTTTTAATGTCGGCATATATGTTAGGCTGTCAAGGGAAGATGAAAAATGCGCCGAGTCTGAAAGCATCGCCAACCAGAAGGAATTCCTTATAAGCCATGTGCTGGAGCAAGGCTGGAACTTGATTGATATTTTCGCCGACGATGGGTACACGGGGACAAACTTCAGCAGGCCGGGTTTTCAACTACTGATTAAGGCTATAGAGAGCAAAAAAATTAACCTTGTAATCACCAAAGACCTTTCCAGGCTTGGCAGGGATTATATTGATACGGGTTATTACGTCGAGAGGTATTTTCCCGAAAGAAATGTTAGGTATATAGCTCTTAATGACGGGGTCGACACCTTTTTAAAAAACAGCAACAACGATATGACCCCTTTTAAATCGGTGATGAATGACCTTTACTCTAAAGATATTTCCAATAAGGTCAGAACCACGGCAAACCTTAAAAGAAAAAACGGGGAATTTATCGGACCGTTCGCCCCCTACGGGTATTTGAAAGACCCCGAAAACAAAAACAAACTGGTTGTTGACCCGGCAACTGCCTGGGTGGTCAGGAAAATATATGACATGCTTGTCAACGGAGCCGGGTTGATCCGGATTTCAATGGTCTTGAACCAAGAAGGAATACCCTCCCCTGGAGCGTACAAGAGGCAAACCACAAACTACAAAGGACGTGGCGGAGATTTTGACGCGTGGTCGTTTGAATCAGTTAAATATATACTTACAAACCCCACTTACGCCGGAAACGTTACTCAAAACAGATATACAAAAATCAATCATAAGATCAAAAAATTGAAAAGAGTTCCAAGGGAAGCTTGGATAACGGTTAACAATACTCACGAGCCGATAATTGACAGCGATACATTTGAGCAGGCGCAGCAAATAATTAGCGTAAGAGACTATTCAACAAAATACGCGCCGAAAGGCGGGGCGCATTTACTGTCCGGCATGATTTTTTGCGGAGACTGCGGGAGCCGGATGACTTTTGCCGCAACCAGCGCCGGAAAATTCTACGTTATTTGCACCCGTTATAAGAATTATAGAAAGTGCGCCAGGCATTCCATACCGGAAAAAGATCTTGAATACAGCGTTATTAATGAATTGAAAAAAATATCCTCTGATGCAATAGACTTTCAAAAGCTTTATGAAAAAGCGCAAAAGTTAATTAGTACATCGGAAGATGACCCGGTTACCCATGAGGTAAAAAAGATAGAATCACGTTTAAGTGAAATAAATAAAATAATAAAATGCATATACGAGGATAAGGTTAAGGAAGTAATAACAGAATCGGATTTTCTTAATTTTACGCAAGACTATAATACGGAACGGGAAAAACTGAACTTCAGACTGTCGAAACTGTTAGATGACAATCACAGAGGACCATCGCAAAAAAAAGATGCCGGCAATATTATGAATATGGTAAAGGAATTTACTTATTTTAATAATGTCACCAAACCCACGCTGATTAAGCTGATTGACAGAATTGAAGTCTTCGAGCAAAGGGAAATAACGATAAAATACAGGTTTACGAGTCCTTACTAATTCTGTTCCATTTAAGGTATTACGGGGGTCAATATATGCGACACTCACAATAAACGCCGGGCCAAGGTATCTTAATAATTGCTTAAAACGTTTAAACAATTGTGAACGATCATAGGTCCTGATTCGACCAATTTCATAATCTGTAAATACATTCTCAATTTCTGCCTCTTCTAGCAAAGTTAAACTGCCTCCTTTTTCCCCCAGCTTAAATAATTAGCCGTATCTAATTTTGTTTACTGTGTAAGATATGAAAAATTTAATAATGTGGTGAGAATATGAACGGGTTAAGTGCATATATTTTAAAATACCTGACAGTAAAGTTGGTGTCATATGGACAATAAGGAGTTTTTTACCTTTCGCGAATACATGAAAAAAGATGAGCAAATGCTAACAGCTTCAATGGAAGATTATCTGGAAATGATCTACCGTCTCTCTTTCAATTCAGGTTACACGAGAACACATAACTTGGCGGCAGCCCTGAATGTGCAGCCGTCATCCACTACTAAAATGATGAAGAAACTATCTGAGGTTGGTTTAGTGGATTATGAAAAATATGGGATAATAACTTTGAGTAATAAAGGTAAAGAGTTTGGAAAAGCACTGCTTAAAAGACATATGATCATAGAAGAGTTTCTGCAATTACTGGGGGTTACGGAAGACATATTGGAAGAAACTGAAAAAATAGAGCATACTATCAGTGACAATACATTAGAATGTATAGCAAATTTCGTGGAATTCGTAAAATACAAACCGGAAACAGCCAAAGAATTAAAGGATTTTGCAAAAGAAAAAAATGCTAAGAAAAAAATTGGATAGTACATCCACTAAAATCCTTGCCCTTTTAGCGGCGAGGATTTTTTTATGATTAATTTTATTTATTAGAAGCTAGTTTATCATAAAAATAATCTATTTAAATTATAAATTAATTGTATGGTAAGATAATGATAAATTAATCTTTTGATTGGATAGTGGCTGTTTTGCGCCCGGAGTCTATGAATATTTTTGATGATTTACGCGGTCAAAATATGGTTGTCTTGGAAAA
>MVQK01000290.1 GCA_002067515.1 Pelotomaculum sp. PtaB.Bin013
GAATCTGTGAGCGGTGAGAGGGAAGATGAATTATTCTATAATTACATGATTAGCATTGCCCCGCCTGAGCAAAAAGAAATTATAGCATCCATTCGCGATGATGAGATCAAGCATAACAAAATGCTGAGAGAGCTATATTGGGAACTGACCGGGCAGGAGATATCCGCGGTCAAGAACGGTGCTTTCCAGCCTCCTGACAGTTATTGTAACGGAATAACCAAAGCCCTGTTCGGAGAATTAGCCGCAGTTGAACGATATCGCAAAATTTTATTCGGCCTTGAATTCCTACCATATAGAAATATGATTACTGAAATTTATACTGACGAGTTAAAACACGGGTCTAAATGGAATTACCTGTTTACTGTAAACTGTAGCCTCTGCAAGCGTTAAGAAAATACCGGCAACAAAAAATGGCCCGGGGCGTAAGCCCTGAACCAAAACAAATGCGGATTCCCAAGAGGCTATGTTCGATAATGAAAACAAATTAATCTTCTTTACTTCCTTCCCCGGACCCTTTTTCATTTGCATTAGATCCGGACTCAGATCCAGACTCTCCTCCGTTATTTTCCTTATTGGGTGATAGTTTCTTTCCTGTATCCTGTATACTTTTATTGGCATCCTGAATTGATTTGTTAACGTTCTGGATGCTATCGTTAACATTTTTAACACCCTCGGTAACATCCTGCACATTGCCACAGCCAGCAGTAACCAGAGAGAATATAAAAATAACCGCTAATATATAAAATAATTTTTTCATCTCAAATACCTCCTCGTAAACATTACGTGAATGCTTCTTTATTATATGCCTGCCAGCTAAAGACCAGCCAAGAAAAAACCAAGAGATAGCTAAGAGTTTTATTTTATATCAGGACTTACTCTTGGAGACTCCAGACTTATATCCCTAAGGTTACCGGGTACCATAACCATTAGAGCTTCTGGAACCAATGTAATGTTAACCGGTGTTTTCGCAGTTATTTCACCATCCACCTCAATACATTGCGGCGGTGATGCTTCAAGCTTTACTTCCTTCACATTGAAAAAACGGGCTTGGGGAAAAATAGTCGCTTTCCCAAGCAGGAAGACAATCCATAATTTTAGAGTATGCCATCGGTTCGGCGTATCCATAACGAAAACTGTAAGTTCCCGATCATCCGCTGTAGCACTTTGGGCAAGCGGCGTTACTCCAAAGTGCCTGCCATTGGCTATAACAACCTCCTCAACTTTCCCCAGGTCCACATCAATCACTTTTCCATTGACAATGGCTTCAACTGCTCCCTTCAGGTCTAAAGGGATTCCAAGAGTTCGCGCAAAACTGTTCACCGTACCAAACGGTAGTATCCCAAGCACCACATCCTGGCAGGCGAAATAATCCACTACCGAACTTATTGTCCCGTCCCCCCCCCGCCGACAACTATCAGTTTATGCTTATGCTTTATTGCATCCTGAACCACTTCGGGCAAACGTTCCGGATATCTAACCGGGTATGAAGCCACAATTGAGATACCTTGCTTAGTCAATTCGTCCTTAGCTGAAAGGAAAAATTGTTGCCCCCTTCGGGAATGGGTGTTAACTATAAGCACAGCGGAGCGCTCATGGTTATACGAACCATTAAATTCATCTTCATCAATTTGCTGCATTTGTGAAGATCTTATATCTTTTATGACCATGAACTATGGCGCGAATGACGGCGTCTGTAGTGATGTGAATGTGAGTGAGAATGAGAGTGAGAGTAGCTTCTTGAACTGTTCAAAGCGTCAATAATTTTGCCCAAGATACCGTGTCCACGTCTCTTGTAATAGTCGCTGCCATGTCTTCCATGGCGATAATGTCCCTTACTTGACGAACGTGAAAACTTAGATAAAAATCCCATAATGAAACCTCCCAATTATTGTTTTAGTACATTGCTTCTTAAGAATTTTCCCGAACATTAAGCGGCAGGCAGACGGTAAACGTGGTGCCGCTGCCGGAAGCGCTATACACATCGACGGTGCCGCCGTGGGCTTCAGCGATAGCCGCGACGATGGCCAGACCTAAACCGCTGCCTTTGCTGCAGCTCCTGGATGAATCGGCGCGCCAAAATCGTTCAAAAACACGGGAAAGATGCTCGGCTGCAATACCTGTGCCGGTATTGTGCACCCACATACACAAGTTTTCATTCCGGACTTCCGCGCCCAATGTAATTTCCTCCTCCAGCGCCGTGTGCCGCAACGCGTTATCAACCAGGTTGTTTAATACCTGGCGCATCCTGTCCGGATCCGCCAACAAAGGTGGCAAGACCGGGCACCGAACCGTTACTCGTCGCCCCGGCGCCAGCAAAATAGCGCGTTGGGCCGCGTCGGACAGCAAACCGGGCACGTCGAGCGCCTGACGGTGGAGAGGCGCCCCGGCGCCCAGGCGGGCCAGAGTCAACAAATCATCAACCAGCCGGTTCAAGCGCTCTAATTCGGTTCTCGCAGCCGTCAGCACACGGGTCTGCTCCTGCGGCTCTGAAGCCGCTCCCCGCCTCAACACATCAAGGTAACCGGTTATAACAGTAAGATAAGAACGCAACTCGTGAGAGGCGTCAGCGGCGAACTGGCGAACCTGATCGGTGGCTTTACGCTGAGCGGCAAAAGCGTTCTCCAGCTGGTCGAGCATGGAGTTAAAAGCCACAAACAACTCCGTTATTTCATCTCCTCCGGGAGGCACTACAACACGGCTTGTTAGTCTGTTGCCAGAAATGCTCCTCGCGGTGGCAGCTAAATTGGTCAGCGGGCGCAGGGCAAAACGGATCACCAGATAAACCAAGCCAACCGCCGCTAGCAATACTACAAGGCCGCCGGTGAAAAGCAACAAGCGCGCACGTGAAAGCGAAACATCTACATTGGTCATCGAAGCGCTGACCTCCAGAGCTCCCTGAACCTCTCCGCCACTGCCGATAACCGGAACCAGGTAAACAAGCTTTCTTCCTTCAGCACCGGGCTGGACCCGGATTTGATCCGTACCTTTCAACACATCTGACAGGAGTAAAGACGGGAGGGGAGGTGTTTCTTCCATTGCCTGGCCGCTATTCGTTAGAGGATTGCCCTCCTTGTCATATATCAACACATCCAGTCCCTGGGCTTCCAGTTCCTGAGTCAGCCCGGCGACAGGCGGGTGCTGGTTTTCGCTAATAGTATAGTTATGGCTGGTCCAGCGCTTCAGTGTTGGTCCCACTTGCACACGCAGTTTGGCTTCGGCAGTCTCTATCAAATCGGCTTTTAATTCAGTATAGGCCAGCAGGCCGTAAACCAGCAGCAGCACGGTCAGCACCAGGAGCAGCCCCAGCGTCAAGCGGGCGCGCAGGCTGTGGATGTATTGGGGAAATTTCACGGCTTGATTTCCTCTAGGACATAACCCACACCCCGCACCGTATTAATAAGCGGCGGCTCGCCAAGCTTGCGGCGCAGGTAACCGATATAG